>WLLM01000120.1 GCA_009700715.1 Actinomycetota bacterium | reverse complement strand
GTCGCGTTGCACTCGTAACCGATAAGACAGTTCCACTACGACTCGAGTTTGCAGATAACTCTGTGTCACTCGAAGCTGGCGCAGGCGAAGAAGCACAAGCAACCGAAGCGATTGAAATCTTGTTAAATGGCGAAGCGATCTCAATCGCCTTTAACCCCGTTTTCTTGGCTGATGGTCTACAAGCCGTTGGCACATCATTTGTACAAATCTCCTTCACTGGTTCAAATAAACCAGCGATCCTTATGGGCAAATCAGATCGCGATGGCAAGGTAATCGAGAACTATCGCTACCTCTTGATGCCGATGCGCTACGCCTCTTAAGGCCTCTTAAGTGCGCGTTAAAAAACTAGCGCTGACTAATTTTCGCTCATATAAAACACTCGAGCTCGAACTAGATCCAGGCCCAACAACTTTCATCGGCAATAACGGTTCCGGTAAAACGAACATCGCCGAAAGTTTGATCTACCTGGCATACCTTTCCTCACATCGCGTTTCGCAAAATTTGCCACTGTTACACCTCGGCACCGAACAAGCGATCATCCGCGCAGAGATTGAACGCGACGACCGCACCTTGCAAGTAGATCTTGAAATAAATGCCAACAAAGCAAACCGTGCGCGTTTAAATCAAAACCCCACAAAATCACAACGTGAGATATTGGGCGCTCTTCAAGTAATTTATTTCTCTCCCGAAGATTTAGATCTAGTACGCGGAGAACCAACCCACCGCCGCGATTTCTTAGACAAACTATTAATTATGCGCAGCCCCCGCTTGGCAGGCGTTATCTCCGATTACGATCGGGTTGTTAAACAACGCAACACTCTTTTAAAAACCCGCGCACCCGAAAACGCGCTAGCGCCATGGACAGAGCAGTTAATCAATTTAGGCGCACAGTTAAGCGCCGAAAGAATTGCGCTGGTTGAAGAGTTAAACCCTTACGTAACCGCAAACTACGCAAATTTAAACGAGGTTAAACCAGCTTCAATTTCTTATAAATCAGCTACCGACGGTTTAACAACAAACACTGAAGAAAATATTGCAACGCTAACTGCGCGCCAACTCGAAGTCGCTCGACAAGAGACCGACCGAGGCGCATCGTTAATAGGTCCACACCGCGATGATTTACATCTTCAACTTGGCGACTTTCCAGCAAAAGGTTATGCCAGCCATGGTGAATCCTGGTCGATGGCAATCTCATTGCGTATCGGATCTTTTAACTTACTTAAATCCGAAGGCGCTGAACCAATTCTAATTCTCGACGATATCTTCGCCGAGCTAGATACCGCCCGCCGTGCACAGTTGACTTCAGTTACAAAGATGGCCGAGCAAACAATCATCACCGCAGCTGTTGAAACCGATCTGCCGGCAGAACTACTATCGAGCAAGTACTACGTCTCACCTGGCGTTGTTAGTAAAGAGAGGGCAACTGATGTCTAAACGCGACCTTGCCCTAGATCTCTTTCGCAGTTACAAAACCGGATTTATTAAAAAAACCAAAGTTATTGAAGAGCGCACCTCAAAACCGGGCGATCCAACGCTCATCAACGAGGTCCTCACCGATTTAATCGCTCAGCGCGATTGGCATCTAGGTATCGCCGAAGGAACGCTCTTCTCAAACTGGAAATCAATTGTTGGCGATGAGATCGCATCTCACACAACCCCACTCTCATTACTTGATGGCGCACTTCTTGTTCAATGCTCATCAACAGCATGGGCAACACAATTAACCGCGGTTGGTTTAGACCTTGTGCACTCCGTACAAAAAAGCGCCCCCGATGCCGGCGTGCAGACCCTGACCTTCATTGGGCCACAAGCGCCTTCCTGGAAACGCGGTCTTCGCACGATTAAAAATGAACGCGGTCCGCGCGACACCTACGGCTAAAAAACCCCGCAACCCACTAGGAACCCTCAACCGTGCGCGGAAAATGGCGCATTACCCACACCTAAGGCTTATTGTGGCTAGCGCCTTTTCGTTTTACCGATAGGATTACAGCGCTTAGTTAAGGAATTCCCCTTCTAGGTGCCTTTTAAGCCCAGAACCTGATTTTGTGAAGGAGCCTTTAGTGTCCGAAAAGACCGGCGGGTACGACGCCAGCTCGATCACAGTCCTTGAGGGCCTCGACGCTGTTCGCAAGCGCCCCGGAATGTATATCGGCTCCACTGGCGAACGCGGTCTCCACCACCTGGTTTATGAAGTCGTAGACAACTCAGTCGATGAAGCGCTCGCAGGATATTGCGATGAAATCAACGTAACTTTAATGGAAGACGGATCACTGCAATGCATCGACAACGGTCGCGGTATCCCAGTTGATATCCACCCAGTCGAAAAGAAACCAGCTCTCGAAGTTGTACTTACAGTTTTACACGCCGGCGGAAAATTCGGCGATGGTGGTTATTCAGTTTCTGGCGGTCTGCACGGCGTAGGTATCTCAGTTGTTAACGCGCTCTCAACCGATCTCTCAGTTGATGTACAACGCGATGGTTTCTTCTGGTCACAAAGCTACAAACTCGGCGTTCCAACTGCGCCAGTTAAAAAAGGCGAAGCATCAACTAAGACCGGTACAACCGTTCAGTTCTGGCCATCTGCCGAAATCTTTGAAACCACAGATTTCTCTTTTGAAATTCTCTCAACTCGTTTCCGCGAAATGGCCTTCTTAAATAAAGGTTTACGTTTAACCCTTACCGATATGCGCCCTGGCCATGTCGACGAAAAAGGCGAACCACTACACGTTAATTACAAGTACGACGGCGGAATCGCAGATTTCGTAAAGCATTTAAATTCAACCCGTGGTGAAACCCACAAATCAATTATCTTCTTCGATGCTGAAGATAAAAAAGCAAAACTTTCTCTAGAAATTGCTATGCAATGGAACGCCGGATTCTCTGAATCCGTTTACACATTCGCAAATACAATTCACACCCACGAAGGTGGAACCCACGAAGAAGGTTTCCGTACTGCACTTACATCTGTCGTAAATAAATTCGGCGAAGAAGCAGGATTCATCCGCAAGAAAGAAGATCGTTTAACGGGCGATGATGTCCGAGAAGGTTTAACCGCAATCGTTTCAATCAAACTTGGCGAACCACAATTCGAAGGCCAAACCAAGACAAAACTTGGCAACACTGAAGCAAAATCATTTACCCAGAAAGCAGTAAATGAATTCTTAACCCAGTGGTTTGAACAAAACCCACAAGAAGGTAAAGACATTGTTCGCAAGAGCATCGATGCCGCTGCTGCACGCGTTGCAGCCCGTAAAGCTCGCGATCTTTCGCGTAACCGCAAAGGCTTACTAGAAGGCCGCGGCATGCCCGGCAAGTTGGCCGATTGCCAATGGACCGATCCTTCAAAGTGCGAACTTTATATCGTCGAAGGTGACTCTGCAGGTGGTTCCACAAAAGGTGGACGCGATTCACGTAACCAAGCAGTTCTTCCAATCCGCGGAAAAATTCTTAACGTTGAAAAAGCACGCATCGACCGCGTCTTACAGAACAACGAAGTACAAG
>WLLM01000012.1 GCA_009700715.1 Actinomycetota bacterium | reverse complement strand
CGAGATCCCAGAACACATCGCGATAGTGATGGATGGCAATGGCCGGTGGGCAAAAGATCGCGGCTTGGCACGTACGGCAGGACATGAAGCCGGCGAGAAAGTTCTCTTTGATCTAGTTGAAGCAGCAATTGGTTTCGGCGTTAAAGAGTTAAGTGCCTACGCCTTTTCAACCGAAAACTGGAAGCGCACGCCGGAAGAAGTTAAGTTCTTGATGGGTTACAGCCGCGATGTATTGCGCCGCCGTCGTGATCGCTTAAATGAGATGGGTGTAAAGATCCAATGGATTGGTCGCCCGCAGCGTTTATGGAAATCGGTTATCTCTGAGCTAGAAGAAGCCCAAGAGTTAACGAAGAAGAATAAAACACTGACTTTAAATATGTGCGTTAACTACGGTGGTCGCGCAGAACTGGTTGATGCGACCGCTGCACTGGCGCGCGATGTAAAGCGTGGAAAATTAAGGCCTGATGCAATTACCGAGAAAACGATTGAGAAGTATTTGTATTCACCAAAGATGCGTGACGTTGATTTGTTCCTGCGCTCATCAGGGGAGCAGCGCACCAGCAACTTTTTGCCGTGGCAATCGGTCTATGCCGAATTCGTCTTTATGGATGTCTTATGGCCAGATATGACGCCAAAACAACTTTGGAAAGCTATCGAGATTTATTCGGAGCGTGACAGGCGGTTCGGGAAGGCGTAGTTTTTAAATGGTGGAGACGACGCCCCACATGATTAGAACGCCAAGAAGTGTGGCAAAGAATGTCCAGCGTGATGAATGGCGAGAGTGCGCCTCTGGCAAGATATGTGAAGTCGCTAGATAAATTACAAAGCCAGAGAAGAGCGCCAAGTAAAGCGCTAGAAGTGAATCATTTAGTGCGAGATAAGAACCAACCGCTGCTCCACCGATACGTGCGACTGCGTCGAGTCCGAGTAGGCGGAAACTCTTCTTCGTCCAATGTCCACTTTTCACAATCAGTGAAACGGTATTTAACCCATCACTAAATGCATGCACCATGATGGCAAGAAATACTGCGAATCCGAGTGAGTTGCTGACTTTAAAGGCAACGCCTAAACCGATACCGTCGAGAAATACGTGTCCACCCATAGCAACTGCGCCAAGCGTGCCGGCGATGTTGTGGTGTTCGTGATCATGTCCGTAATCAGATTCGGCAGGTTCGTGCCCACCGAATATTCCTTCAATGATGTGAAGCGCTAAGAAGCCAACGAGTATTGCAACCGAAACTTGTGGAACTCCTAAGACTGAGTCGGTATTCATCTCGAAGACTTCAGGTAGCAGATCAAAGCCAACCAAGCCGAGTAAAAGTCCGGCTGAGAGTCCGAGGACTAAGTGGAAGCGGTCATTAGATTTGAGAGCAACATATCCGCCAAAGGTTGTGGCAAGGACGGTAATTGCAGCAAATGCAATGGCCAAGTTCATACCTGAAGGATATCGCTATTAGAGTTGGACAATGATCGCGATTGCACGCTTTGAACTCCCGCTCTCTGAGAGCGCAGCATTTACCGCAGAGATAAAAACCGCTTACGACGCTCTGGCTTCCTGTGCCGGATTTATCGATGGAGAGTTTGGCCAGAATCTCGATCAACCAAATCTCTGGGCGCTTGTTACTCGTTGGGAAAATGTTGGCTCATATCGCCGCGCGCTAAGTGCGATGCGCACCAAATTAGAAGCTATTCCGCTTCTTGCTCGTGCAATTGATGAACCTGGGGCCTACGAGATAAACTAAGCACACGATTGCAACGCCCGTTGTGATTCGCCGACAGCCAGCCGGACGGATGGAGATTTTGAGATGGCCGTAGATCGTTTAGAAAATATTGTTTCCCTCGCCAAGCGACGTGGATTTGTTTATCCCTCATCAGAAATTTACGGCGGACTTCGCGCCTCATGGGATTACGGCCCACTCGGAGTTGAACTCAAAAACAATGTGAAGCGCCAATGGTGGAAATCCATGGTGATGGGCCGCGAAGATGTTGTCGGTCTCGACTCATGTGTGATCTTGGCGCGCGAAGTTTGGGAAGCATCCGGACACGTTGCCACTTTTAGCGATCCGCTAACCGAATGTACTGCTTGCAATAAACGTTATCGCGCAGACCATCTTGAAGAAGCATATGAAGCAAAGCATAAGAAGAAGCTTGAATCACTGACAGATATGAACTGTCCTGCTTGCGGAAATAAAGGCCAGTTCACAACCCCAAAACAATTTTCTGGTTTGCTAAAAACTTTCCTTGGACCAGTCGAAGATGAATCAGGACTTGCTTACTTACGTCCAGAAACTGCGCAAGGAATCTTTATCAACTTTGACCAGGTAATGACGACATCACGTCGTAAGCCACCATTTGGTATCGGCCAAATCGGAAAATCATTTCGTAATGAAATTACTCCAGGAAACTTTATCTTCCGTACTCGCGAATTTGAGCAGATGGAGATGGAGTTCTTTGTAGTACCTGGAACCGATGAAGATTGGCACCAGTACTGGATCGATACTCGCCTTGCTTGGTACAAGGATCTCGGAATCAACCCAGATCGCTTGCGTATCTACGATCATCCAAAAGAGAAGTTGTCACACTATTCAAAGCGCACCGCTGATATCGAATATAAATTTGAATTCGCCGGTACCGAATGGGGCGAGCTCGAAGGTATTGCTAACCGCACTGATTTCGATCTAAAGGCGCACTCTGCTGCATCAGGTAAGGATCTTTCTTACTTCGATCAAGAGAAGAACGAACGCTGGACTCCTTTTGTAATCGAACCAGCAGCAGGTGTAGACCGTTGCGCACTTACCTTCCTTATGGATGCTTTCACCGAAGATGAAGCGCCAAATGCCAAGGGCGAGATGGAAAAGCGCGCGGTACTTAAGCTCGATCACCGTTTAGCTCCGGTTAAGGCTGCGGTATTGCCACTTTCTCGTAACGCGGATCTTTCGCCAAAAGCGCGCGATCTTGCGGCGCAATTGCGTAAGAACTGGAATATTGATTTCGATGATGCCGGTGCAATCGGTCGTCGTTACCGTCGCCAAGACGAAATCGGTACTCCCTATTGCATAACCATCGACTTCGAAACACTTGATGATCATGCAGTGACAATTCGCGATCGTGACACGATGGCGCAAGAACGTATCGCCATTGATCAAGTAGAAGCTTGGCTTGCTCCAAAACTTCTCGGTTGCTAATTCAGTGTCACTGACCCTGCCACTTGCAAGTGGTGACCATGTAATCGATCCACCTGTGGTTCTGGCGCCGATGGCGGGGATTACCAACTCTGCTTTTCGCGCGCTCTGTCGCGAACAAGGCGCTGGGTTATTTGTCTCGGAAATGGTTACAGCACGAGCTTTAATTGAGAGACGGCCAGATACCTTAAGAATGATTGCTCCTGGCGCCGGAGAATGGCCTCGTTCGGTGCAGTTGTACAGCGTTGATCCGCACACGATGCGTGCAGCAGTAACAATGATCGGCAAAGAAAATCTCGCTGATCACATCGATATGAACTTTGGTTGTCCAGTTCCGAAGGTAACTCGTAAAGGTGGGGGAGCAGCGCTGCCTTATAAGCGAAAGTTATTTTCATCAATTGTCGATGCTGCAGTACAAGCGGCAAAGCCATTTGGAATTCCGGTCACGGTAAAAATGCGTATCGGTATTGATACCGATCACCACACATATTTAGAAGCAGCCAAGTCAGCATCAGATAGCGGCGTTGCTTGGGTGGCACTGCATGCGCGCACTGCAGAGCAGATGTATGAAGGAAAAGCTGATTGGTCAGCAATCGCGCGCCTAGTTGAACATTTAAAGCCAACCGGAACACCGGTACTTGGAAATGGCGATATCTGGTCGGGCGCCGACGGAAAAGCGATGATGGAACAGACAGGTTGTGCGGGCGTTGTTGTTGGTCGCGGATGCCTAGGACGCCCTTGGTTATTTGCCGACTTAGTTGAATCTTTTAAAGGTGGCGAAAAACGTGTTCTGCCTTCGCTCTTTGAAGTTCGCGAAGTTATGTTCCGCCATGCTGAACTTATTGTTGATTACTTTGAATCTGAAGATCGCGGTTGTCGGGATCTGCGTAAACATATGGCTTGGTATTTAAAGGGCTTTAGAGTTCCGAGCGAACTGCGCCGACAATTCGGTATGCATTCATCTTTGGCCGAACTTCGCACTTTGCTCGATCAATTAACTGATCAACCATATCCAGTTGAAGTAGCCGAAAAACCACGTGGGCGCGTTAGCCATGGTCGTCCACCAACCTTGCCAGATGGCTGGTTATTGGATCCAGATGAAGATGTATCAGTTGAGTTAGAGGATGCGTTTTCGGGCGGATGATCTTCTTTAAAATTATTCGTCGCGTAATTGCCGCAATCGCGTTGATTGTTATCGCGGTACCGCTTTATGCCGTTGGTGTTACTTGGCAGGCTGCAAATAACACGCTAACACGCGAAGGTGATGTCATTGTTGTACTGGGTGCAGCGCAATTGAATGGTCGCCCAGGCGAAGTTTTAGAAGCGCGCTTAACTGAAGCAAAGCGAATTTACGATCTTGGTTTAGCGCCGCACATAATCACCGTCGGCGCGGGCGCTCCTGGTGATCGCACCACTGAAGCCGCATCAGGAAAGTATTGGCTGACTAATAACGGAGTTAAATCTAAGAAGGTAACTTCACTCGAAGTTGGTCGTGATACTTGGGTATCAACACAAAATTATGTGAAGTTTATGAAGATAAAGAAGATGGAAGATGTCATCATCGTTACCGATCCATTTCACTGTCGTCGCGCAATGACAATGGCCAATGACTTAGGGGTTGTGGCCACCTGTTCTCCAGTAAAGACTGGTCCAAATGCGCTGGCTAACTCGGGGCGTCGCTATTTAATGCGCGAAGCTGGGGCTTATCTGGCTTACGTCAGCCTTGGCCGACGCGGCATTCATATCAGCGATCATTTAGGGTAGGGCTATGAGCGAGGCGCGCAATTACACAGATAAAGATCAAGAGCGCTTTCTCTTTGAACCAGCAAAGCGTGCTGGTCGTACCGAATTTATGCGCGATCGTGCTCGCGTTATTCACTCTGCAGCGCTTCGTCGCTTAGCTGCAAAAACACAAGTGGCAGTGCCTTGGGAGAATGATTTTCAACGCACTCGTCTTTCTCATTCGCTCGAATGTGCACAAATTGGTCGCGAGCTAGGTGAATCACTTGGCGCAGATCCAGATCTACTCGAAACCGCATGTTTATCGCACGACTTGGGACATCCACCTTTTGGCCACAATGGTGAAGAAGCGCTAGCTGACGTTGCAAAAGATTTTGGCGGCTTTGAAGGTAACGCGCAAAGTTTTCGATTGCTAACGCGCATTGAAGCAAAAACTGTCGATGAAGATGGCAAGAGCGTTGGGTTGAATTTAACGCGCGCATCCCTTGATGCTGCAACCAAATACCCTTGGCCACGCGCAATTAATCCCCGTAAGTTTGGCGTTTATGACGATGATGTAGAAATCTTCAACTGGATGCGCAAAGGCGCGCCTGCTGATCGTAAATGTATCGAAGCGCAGATTATGGATTGGTCAGATGACTGCGCTTATTCAGTTCACGATTTAGAAGATGCCATTTTTGTTGGCCAGATTAAAGTTGATAACTTTGAACGTGACTTCGATATCTTGCATAAAGAGATGCAAGATGGCTACGGATCAACGGCTACCAAGGATGAAGCAGCTGCGGCTTTGCAACGACTTCAGCAACTATCTTGTTGGCCGCGTTATTACGATGGAAGCCACCGCTCGCTAGCGCGGTTAAAGGATTCAACATCTCAGCTAATCGGTCGCTTCGTATTGGCCGCAGAACTCGAGACTCGCAAAGTTCATGGCACCGGTCCACTGCAACGTTATGAAGCAGATTTGGTGATTCCGCGTGAACAAGAAGTTGAAGTTGATTTTCTCAAGGCAGTTGCCGGACATTACTTAATTAACGCCGCAATCTCGCAAGAGCGCTATGCCAAGCAGCAGATCGTTATTAAGGAACTCGTTGAAATGTTGCATAAGCACGCGGCAACTGCCCTAGATTCAATATTTGTTAAAGATTGGGAAAGTTCTAGCGATGAGACCTCGCGCATGCGCATAATCATCGATCAAGTGGCAAGCCTGACCGATCCTGGCGCCTACGCCCTTCACGCCCGCTTGAGCGCGCTCCGATAAAGTCTTAAAACTAATTAGAGAGATAACATGTATTTATGAGCGGTCGTATTAAAGAAGAGGATGTGGCACACGTCCGCGAACGCTCACCCATCGATGAAGTTATCGCCGATTATGTGCAACTTAAATCTGCAGGCGGGGGACAGAAGAAAGGGCTATGTCCTTTCCATGATGAAAAATCACCTTCCTTTCACGTAACCCCAAGCAAAGGTTTCTTCCACTGCTTTGGTTGCCAAGCCAGCGGTGATGTCATTGCGTTTTTAATGAAGATCGATCATTTGAGCTTTACTGAAACTATTGAACGTTTAGCCGATCGCATGGGCTACCAATTGCGATACGAGCAAGGAAACTTTACGCCCGCTCCCGCCGGCAATCGTTCTCGTTTGATTGCCGCAAATGCACTTGCCGCTAAGTTTTATCAAGAGCAGTTAAATACTTCACCGCTTGCAGCACATGCGCGCGAGCTAATGACCAAGCGCGGATTTGATAAGAGCGCTTGCGAAACTTTCGGAGTTGGTTATGCCCCAGATGAATGGGATGGGTTAACTAAGTTCTTGCGCGAACAAGGATTCACAATTGATGAACTCGAAACCGCCGGTCTTTCCAAAATGGGACAGCGCGGACCAATCGATAAATTCCGCAACCGCCTAACTTGGCCAATTAAAGATATTTCCGGAGATGTCGTCGGATTCGGCGCACGCAAATTGGCGAGCGATGAAGAAGATCAAGGGCCCAAGTATTTAAATACGTCAGAGACTCCGATTTATAAGAAGAGCCAAGTGCTTTATGGCCTTGATATGGCGAAGAAAGAGATCGCTAAGAAGCGCCAAGTAGTAATCGTTGAAGGCTACACAGATGTAATGGCGGCGCAGTTAGCTGGAATTACAACCGCAGTGGCAACTTGCGGTACCGCATTCGGTGCCGATCACATTCGTATTATTCGCCGTTTGCTCATGGATGACGATGCTTTCCGTGGTGAAGTTATCTTTACCTTCGATGGTGATGCCGCAGGACAGAAAGCAGCGATGCGCGCCTTTACTGAAGATCAAAAATTTGTAACTCAAACATTTGTTGCAGTTGAACCTAACGGGCTCGATCCGTGCGATCTACGCCAACAAAAGGGCGATCTTGCTCTGCGCGATTTGATCGCTAAACGTGTACCGCTCTTTGAGTTTGCGATTCGCACCGAACTTGCCCTTCACAAATTAGATTCAGCCGAAGGTCGCGTTAACGCCCTTAATGCAACGGCGCCACTTGTTGCACAAATCCGCGATAAATCTTTACGTCCTGAGTACACACGCTTGCTTGCAGGTTGGCTGGGCGTTGAAGTTGAAACCGTTTCATCTGCAGTTGCCCAAGGTGTTAAGCGTCAACCACAGCAAAGCGCACCTGTGGCAAATGAAGAAGAAACGCCACAAGTGCAATGGCGCCCAAATCCGCAGGAGCCACGTCTAATACTGGAGCGCGAAGTATTAAAGGCGCGCCTGCAGATGCCTTCGCTCATATCCAATTGGCGCGCGATTGAAAGTGGAGCTTTTTCACACCCGGCATATATTCAGTTGGCTCAAATAATTGCTGCAGCAGAGGAACAAAGTTCGATAGAGATCGCGCAAATTACCGATGAAAATATGCGTTCATTATTTACTGAGTTAAATGTTGAGCCGATTCGCGCTGATGGCGAAGTGACAGGCCACTATGTAGAAAGCATTGTTGCGCGACTGCGCGAAGTTGGAATTTCACGGGCGATCGCGGAACTTAAATCTTCGCTACAGCGGTTAAATCCAGTAGAAAATGAGCAGGAGTACAACCAAGCCTTTGCCAGCCTGGTCGCCCTTGAAACCACTCGTCGTGGTCTGCATGACCTCGCCCTTCGCTCGATTTAGACCCACCCCGCCTCTTGCGCTAGAGTGTGCGCCTGCACGACAAGTTAATAATCTTTGCCCCATAGCTCAGTTGGTAGAGCGCCGAACTGTTAATTCGGATGTCCCTGGATCGAGGCCAGGTGGGGCAGCTTCGTAAGTCTTATCCATCCTTTACAAGCCAATTAGGTCTAAATTGAGTTTATGAAGTTTAAAACCTCTTGGAAAAACCAACTCTGGCCACTTCGCGTAATGCGCTTTTGGCTGGGAGTTACTTGGATATACGCCGGTTGGGATAAGGCCAGCGATCCAGGTTTTTTAACTTCTGGTTCTACAACTTTTATCGGAACTCAACTATCAGCTTATGCGCAGAATTCTCCGATTGATTTTCTATTAAATAAATCTCTTGAACACGCAACGCAAATCGGAATATTTGTAATGCTTGCAGAATTTGCAATCGGATTTGCAACGCTAATTTGGATCGCACCAACTTGGGCCGCTTTTGGTGGCTTCGCTATGTCGATCACGCTCTGGTTGGCAAGCAGTTGGAACGTTCAGCCATATTTCTTTGCAAGCGATTTAGCCTATGCAGTGCTCTGGCTTTCTTATTTTCTATTTCTCTTCGGTTCGCGCCGTAAGAGCAACCTTGCAATCGATCGCCGTGGCTTTATTCGAATTTCCTCGGTTGCCGCCCTTGCGATTGCAGGCGCTGGGATCGGAAAACTTTTCCCAAAGGAAAAAAAGGCAGCGGTGGCGGCGGGACCGATAAAGATCATTAAGGTAAGCGATTTCGCAATCGGTAAGACCCATAACTTCACTTCAAAATCTGGAACTCCTGCGGTGCTATTCAAAACCAAAACCGGGGTGTACGCCTATTCAGCAGTCTGCACTCATGAAGGCTGCACAGTGGCGTACAACTCGGCATCTAAGAACCTGCAATGCGGATGTCACGGCGCTGTTTTTGATCCCGAAAATGGGGGTAAAGCGCTGACTGGACCAACCAATAAACCGCTGCCTAAAGTCAAAGTGGCAGTTGAAGGTGCTTGGATCGTAGAAGCCTAATAATCTTTACACCTGAGTCACAGGAATTGCTAAGAATTAAGAGAGATGATCGGGACATGAAGATCACACGTACACCTATAAAGGTAACCATCGCTTTTGTTGCAGGCGCACTTGTCGCAGGCACCGTTGCAACTGCCGCGACTACATCAACTGCTGGAAGCGTCGTTGTATGTGCCGATAATCGCACCCAGGCTTTAACTTTAGCCAAATCTGGCTCATGCCCAGCCAATAAGACAGCCATAGAAATTGGCAACAATTCAATTAACGCTAAATCAATTTCGGCGCTTGTTACCCCATCTGTGGTTTCGATCTCGGTTAAGACAACAACTGGTGGCGGAACTGGTTCCGGTTCAATCTACAAATCATCTTCTTCAACTAGCTACATCATCACCAATAACCATGTAGTTGAAGCAGCCGCAACTAGCGGAACTATAAAAGTTGAATTAGCGGACGGTGAAGAAATTCCCGCAACTATCGTTGGTCGCGACCGGATGTATGACATTGCTGTCCTGCAAGTAAAGAAGGGCAATCTCCCCGCAATTTCTTTAGGTGATTCTTCAAAGGTCAGCGTTGGCGATGAAGTGCTTGCAATTGGTTCACCTCTCGGACTTGCCAACACAGTTACACAAGGAATTATCTCGGCTCTCAATCGTCCAGTCACCGCCGGAACAACAGATTCAACGTCATATGTAAATGCGATTCAAACTGATGCGGCGATTAACCCTGGCAACTCTGGGGGAGCGTTGGTTGATGCACAAGGTCGCATCATTGGTGTGAACTCGGCGATTGCAACTCTTACATCAGGTGGCACCAGCGGCAGTATTGGACTTGGATTCTCGATTCCAATCAATGAAGCTAAACGAGTTATCGATGAAATTATTGCAACCGGTAAATCAACTCGACCTGTTATGGGCGTTGTATTTGACGATGTAACCGCTGATACTCAGGCAAAGATCTTGCAGCTAACTCCAGGTGAAGGTGCAGAAAAAGCTGGCGTGTTAGTTGGGTCGATTATCAAATCTATTGATGGGGTAAAGATTTCCAACCGTGATGCAGCGATCGTAAAGATTCGTTCATATGCGCCAGGAGCAGTCATCACAGTTGTCATGACGCTTCCTGATGGATCCTCTAAGACCTACAAGATCACGCTCGGAACAGCTCCCGCGGTTTAATCCAACAGGACGGTTAAAACTTCTAGGGTAACCTTCTGCCTATGGCGCTATTTCGTTTAGAGATCTCACTTCCAGATCGTCCGGGTTCACTCGGTCTACTGGCATCTGCAATTGGCGCTGCCGGAGCGGATATCCGTGGGTTAACAGTTATTAAGTCTGAAGATGGACGCGGTTATGACGAAGTTACTGTTGCCGTTCCCGGCTCTGATCCGACTGATCTAGTCGATGTCTTGGGTTCAATTGGTGGCGTTGAAGTAATTTCTGTCAACGCAATTTAATTAATTACTGCCGCCCCGCTACTTGGTAGCGATGTGAAAAACCTTGGTTCTACATAACCCGCTGATTTAAATGCGACAGCGATCGCCGTTTTAGCAGGTTCAATATCGGCAACTTTAAATAGTGCGATTGCACTGCCTCCAAATCCGCCACCGATCATTCGCCCACCGAGTGATTTATTGGCAAGTGCGGTATCAACTGCGAGATCAAGTTCAGCGCAGGAGATTTCAAAGCGATCGCGCAGTGAAGCATGAGATTGGGTAAGTATTTTTCCAACCGATACAAAGTCGTTCTTCTTTAGGAATTCGACAGTCTGATGCACTCGCTCAATGTCATTTACAACGTGTTCGGCGCGCATATATTCGAGCTCAGTTAACTTGCTACGAGAGCTTTCTAATTCAGAAACAGAGCAGTCGCGAAGTGCTTTGATGCCCAACTTCTTTGCGGCAGATTCGCATGATGCGCGACGTTCGGCATAACCACCATCTACGAGCGCATGGTGTGCACGGGTGTCGATGATCATTAACTCTAAACCGGCGCTGGCCAGATCAAGCGGAATTTGTTCAGTGCTTAAGTCTCGACAATCTAAAAGTAAGGCGTTGCCCGCTTGCGCCATCAGCGAGACTGATTGATCCATGATCCCGCAGGGAACGCCTACGTAACCATTTTCAGCGCGTTGCGCCAAGCGCGCTAACTCGGGTAGAGATAAATTTACGTCAAATAATTTATTTAGCGCAGTTGCAATCGAACACTCTAGGGCGGCAGATGAAGATAAACCTGCACCGAGGGCGACACCGCCATCAACCAGAATGTCTAGCCCTGAAGTTACTTGGCCACCGAAGGCCCAGATAACTCCCAAGATGTAACGCTCCCAATCGCCTTTGCCGTCGGGGGCAAGTTGATCAAGTGATGTTTCAAATATTTCACCAGTGCGTTGCTTGGATGCGATACGTATATTGCGATCACGGCGCTTGGAAATTGCGGCGTAGGTGCGATCGTTGATCGCAAAAGGCATCACAAAACCGTCGCAATAATCGACGTGTTCTCCAATTAAATTAACGCGGCCTGGAGCTTCTGTAACAATTTCAGGAGTTTGCCCAAAGAGCGCTGTGAAATCAGAGCGCAACATCTCGCAACTGACCAGCAGATTGTTCAGGCTTGAGATCCATGATGAATGCGCCCATCGCTGATTCGCTACCGGCCAAGTACTTTAACTTTCCTGGTGCACGGCGGACGCTAGTTATTTGCCAATGCAGACGAAGTAAATCTCTTCCTTCACGTACTGGCGCTTGGTGCCATGTTGCGATGTAAGCCATTTGAATTCCGAAGACTCCGTCTAGGCGGCGCATAACTTCTAATGAAATTTCTGGGAAAGCATCTGCTTGTTCGGGTGATAGCTCTGCCAGATCTGCAACTGGTGTTAGCGGCGCTACGTGAATCTCAAATGGATAACGTGCCGCATAAGGAACATAGGCAACCCAATGGGCGTTCTTGGCAACGATACGAACTTGATTTTTGAGTTCGCGCGCTAAAACATCGTCGAATAAGACTTTGCCGGTCTCATCCATATATTTGCGAGCAACTGCGAGCATCTTCTGGACGCGCGCTGGAAGATATGAGTAAGCGTAAATCTGTCCATGGG
>WLLM01000119.1 GCA_009700715.1 Actinomycetota bacterium | reverse complement strand
TGGTCGACGACCACGGTTACCCAGGTCAGGAGAGAAGTATCCACTATTTCCGCAGTCGGTTTAGACGGGTTCCATGCAGGGTTTTTCGGCAGACTGACCAGTGCGGTACTTGTTGGCCCCTTATAAATCGAACCTGGATAAAGACGCGCAAGTCGCAGTTGACGTGACTCTGGCAAGGTAATCGGTGCAAGGCGAAGGAATTTTCCAGTCGCAACTACTTCACGGATACCGTGCGATTTAGCTAGCGCGCGAAGTTGTGCAACTGCCAACAACGCAACCGCTTCCTCAGGAAGTTCCCCGAATCTATCCAGTAACTCTTCGCGGATTGATTGCACATCTTCAGGTTTAGCAACATCGGCTAAGCGACGGTAAAGGTCAAGACGCAAACGTTCTCCAGGCACATAACTTTCTGCGAGGTGCGCATTAACTGGCAACTCCACTTTACATTCGTAACTTTCTTCCTCTTTATCGATGATGCCGGTCTTGTAATCATTAACTGCTTCACCGACCATGCGCATGTATAAATCAAAGCCGACGTCAGCGATGTGCCCTGATTGTTCACCGCCAAGTAAATTACCTGCGCCACGAATTTCAAGATCCTTTAGCGCAACGCGCATACCTGCACCGAGATCGGTATTTGTAGCAATTGTTTTCAGGCGATCTAGCGCGACTTCGGTAAGCGGTTGATCCTGCGGATATAAGAAATATGCATAAGCGCGATCGCGTCCGCGGCCGACGCGGCCACGTAATTGGTGCAGTTGGGAAAGTCCAAAGTTATCTGCGCGTTCAACAATCAAAGTATTGGCATTGGCGATATCAAGACCACTTTCGACAATTGTTGTACAGACCAACACATCGAAGTCACGGTTCCAGAATCCGAGAATCACATCTTCGAGCGCGCCTTCCGACATCTGTCCGTGGGCGACGCGAATGCGCGCTTCGGGAACTAACTCTTGAATCTTGGTCGCTGCGCGATCGATAGATTCAACGCGGTTGTGAATATAGAAAACCTGACCATCGCGCAGTAGTTCGCGATGAATTGCAGCACGAATCTGTGCATCTTCACTTGGGCCAACATAGGTAAGGATCGGATGGCGCTCTTCTGGTGGCGTTGTAATCGTGGACATCTCGCGGATACCAGTCACAGCCATCTCGAGTGTGCGCGGAATAGGTGTAGCTGACATAGCTAATACATCCACTGTTGTGCGCATCTTCTTCAAAGATTCCTTCTGTTCAACGCCAAAGCGCTGTTCTTCATCGACGATAACTAGGCCGAGGTCTTTAAAGTTCACATCTTGTGAAAGTAAGCGGTGGGTACCTATAACAACATCGACGCTTCCGGCCGCAAGCTCGGTCAGAATCTCTTTTGATTCCTTTGCGGTGTTAAATCGCGACATTCCGGCGACGCGAATTGGAAAGCCCGCATATCTTTCGGCAAATGTCTTGGCATGTTGTTGCACTAGCAAAGTAGTTGGCACAAGCACCGCAACTTGCTTTCCATCTTGCACCGCTTTAAAAGCGGCGCGAATTGCGATCTCAGTCTTTCCATAGCCAACATCGCCACAGATGATGCGATCCATTGGATAAGGCTTTTCCATATCGCGCTTAACTTCTTCAATTGTCGAAAGCTGATCAGGAGTTTCTATATAAGAAAATGCATCTTCGAGTTCGCGCTGCCAAGGTGTGTCGGCAGAGAAGGCATAGCCAGGAGAAGATGTGCGCGCGGCGTATAGCCGAATTAATTCGCCAGCTATCTGCTTAACCGCTTTTCGTGCGCGACCCTTTGCCTTCTGCCATTCGCCACTACCAATGCGGTGCACTGCAGGTGCTTCTCCACCAATGTATTTAGAGACTTGCTCCAAAGTATCTGTCGGAACAAAGATGCGATCGCCGGGTTGACCGCGTTTGGCAGGCGCATATTCAATAACTAAATATTCGCGAGTAACGCCGTTGATAGTGCGTTGCACCATTTCAACGTAACGACCAATTCCGTGTTGCTCATGCACCACAAAGTCACCAGCGCGAAGTTCTAATGGATCAACTGCTTGCTTTCGCTTTGAAGGCATTCGCGCACCATCTTTTGCGGAAGCTTTGCTGCCAGTTAAATCACGTTCGGTCATAAAGAGAATCCGTGATTCAAGCGAAGAAAAACCATGTGCAATCGATGATTGCGTAATATGAATAGTCGCTTTCGTTGGAATCGCTTTTAACTCAGGTGTAATGATCACTGGCAAATCAGCGTTGCGGAAAATGCCGGCGTAACGCTCGGCCATTCCTTGCCCGGCGGTAGAGAAGATGATGGAAAAACCTTGGCCCACTGCTTCCTGCATCGCCGCCACTGCGCGATCGGCATCTCCACGCAGCGGGTCAATCGCACTGAAATCTACGAAGGTCGCATCGGTATCTAAATCAGTGCCGTAAGGATTTAGTGCGCGCGAGTTAAATCCACAGCGCGAAACTTCTTCATTTAGCGCATCCCAAGATAGGTAGGTCGAATCCTTAATAGGCAAGGGAGCTACAGCGCCAATCGCGGCGTTCGACCAGGCGGCTTCAAAGAATTCTTCATTGGTGGCAAGCAAATCCATAGTACGCATACGAATGCGTTCGTCATCAATAAATATAACTTCGCTTCCCGCAGGCATGCGCTGGAAAATCGTTTCAGTTTCATCGATAAGAATGGGTATTAGAGATTCCATACCTTCGGTAACAATGTCTTGTGCAATGCGATCTAATATTTCAAGCGCACCGGGATACTTTGCCTTAGCTGCTTCTGCGCGCGCTCTAATCGCATCAGTGAGAAGCAATTCGCGACAAGGAAGAATCGAGAGTTTGCCGACTACCGGGCTAGTAGTTCGCTGTGATGAAACATCAAAGAAACTCAACTCTTCAATCTCATCACCAAAGAAATCGATTCGTACTGGGTGCTCGGATAAAGGTAGGAAGAGATCAACTATTCCACCGCGGACTGCGAATTCACCGCGCTTTTCTACCAAGTCTGTACGGGTGTATGCGAGTTGCGTTAGATGTTCAACCAGCGAAGTTAGATCTACTTCCCCGCCGATCTCTAAAGTCTGCAACGGTTGAGTTGCTAAATTTGCAATAAATTTATGAATCACTGCGCGAATCGGTGCAACAACGATTGGGTTATCTAAATCGTTTCGTGAAAGGGATGAAAGCGTTGCCAAACGCCTTGCAACAGTGTCGCTACGCGGACTTAAGCGCTCGTGTGGCAAAGTTTCCCAAGCCGGAAATTCAAGAACGCTTGGATGTAGTTCTCTAAGTTCATTAGCGAGATCTTCGGCGCCACGACTAGAGCTAGTAATTACAAGAAGGGGCTTATCTTGCGCGCGAAGTGCCAACAAGAATGGATAAGTCGGAGCGGGAGAAATAATCTTTGGCGCATCGGTAATACAAGATGCGACGGCAGGTTCTGCCCCAAGCATCTGCACTAATGCGCGCATTTGATTAACCCTTTCCAGTATGTGAGAAATTCAAGAGAAAACGCCGTAAGGCCCCGTTCCCAAAAAGGGAGGGGGCTTAATGAGTT
>WLLM01000118.1 GCA_009700715.1 Actinomycetota bacterium | reverse complement strand
CACTTCGCGTAATCTCAACATCAAGCCAATCTCGTCCGCTCACCTTTGCATTCGCCGGGGTTGTCGTACTCATCGTTATGGGTATTTCAACTGCTTTCGATAGCGCAAAGAAGAAGCGCAGCAACCAGGAATACCCAGAAGCTGCCGAACCAAACTTCGCAGTACCAACGCTTCCATCTGCAATAACCACCATCAACGTTTCTGATAATGCAACTAACAGGGGAGGCGATCGTGGCTGACCAAAACGAGATTCAACCCATCGTGAATAAAGATGTAGATATCACCACCGTTGCCTACGAAAAGGTAGATCAACCTGGCGCAAAGAGTTTCCTAAAGCAGATGCAGGGATTCTGGGTCACCTTCGTGACAATGTTTAAGAAGGTCAACACAGTTCAGTATCCAGAAGTTAAAGAGCCAACTGCAGAGCGTTTCCACGGACGCCATCAACTTAACCGCCACCCAGATGGACTTGAAAAGTGCATCGGTTGCGAACTTTGTGCTTGGGCATGTCCGGCAGATGCGATCTATGTTGAAGGTGCAAATAACACTCCAGATAATCAAATGTCACCAGGTGAGCGTTATGGCAAGGTTTATCAGATCAACTACTTGCGCTGTGTTTTCTGCGGACTCTGCATTGAAGCTTGCCCAACTCGTGCGCTAACCATGACTAACGAGTACGAGCTCGCTGATTCAACTCGCGGAAAGTTAATCTTCGAAAAGGACGATCTACTTGGTCCACTGCGCGCCGGAATGTTGCCACCACCTCATCCAATGTATCCAGGAATGACAGATACCAACTATTACAACGGTGATGTTAAAGAAGCACATCCTTCACAGGAGCAGAAGTAATGCCAGAGCTACTAACTATTCAAACCCCCGAAACCGTTCTCTTCTGGTTCTTGGCGCCGCTGGCAGTTCTTGCTGCTATCGGAATGTTGCTAGTTAAGAAGGCAGTTCACTCAGCGCTCTTGCTCGCGTGGGTAATGATTACTTTGGCTATTTTCTATATTGCAGAGGGCGCACTATTCCTTGGCATCGTGCAGGTCGTTGTTTATACCGGCGCAGTAATGATGCTCTTCCTCTTTATTTTGATGTTGGTCGGCGTTGATTCATCTGATTCGCTTACCGAAACAATCACTGGACTTCGCCCAATTGCAATTACCGCTGCAGTTGGTTTTGGTGGCTTGATGGTTTCTCTTCTTGGTCGCGCAACTCTGGGTCGTGACGCCATCGGACTTGAAGTCGCGAACGCTTCCGGAAACGTACAAGGCCTAGCTGAACTTCTCTTCTCTAAATATGTCTGGCCATTTGAAGTTGTTTCAGCGCTTTTGATTACCGCAGCTCTTGGCGCAATGGTTTTGGCCCATCATCAGCGCACAAATGCCCGTCCTACACAGCGCGAACAAGCGATTAACCGCTTCCGCTCAGGTTCACTTGCTGGCGCAGCCGGCCTACCTGGCCCGGGAGTTTTTGCTCGTCACAACGCAGTCGATGTTCCAGCGCTTTTGCCTGATGGAACACCTGCACCATCATCGATTTCAGCAACGCTTAAAGCGCGTGGAGATGTAATTGATTCAAGTCAGTTCCAGCTCGATAACGTCGACACTTCAGTTGTGGAGGAGAAGTAATGAGCCTTAACAACTATCTCTACTTATCAGCTCTGCTATTTACTATCGGGGCAGTTGGCGTCGTAGTTCGCCGCAATGCGATTGTGGTTTTCATGTGCGTAGAGCTAATGCTTAACGCAGCGAATCTAACTCTCGTAACTTTCTCACGAATCAACGGCACTCTCGATGGCCAAGTAATCGCTTTCTTTACGATGGTGGTTGCTGCTTGTGAGGTTGTGGTTGGACTCGCAATCATCGTGACGATCTACCGTTCCCGCCGTTCAGCATCTATCGACGATGCTAGTTTGTTGAAGCGATAACCATGGCTACCAATAACGGTCTCGTTTACTTAATCGCGCTGCCACTCTTTGGCGCACTTTCACTTCTTCTACTTGGACGCAAGGCCGATAAGTGGGGCCACCTTCTTGCGACTGCGCTCTCAGCTAGCTCATTCGGTGTTGGCTTAATGCAACTTTCACAGATGCTCGGTCGCGAAACCGAATCTCGTGCAGTTACTCAGAAACTCTTTACTTGGATCAACGTTGGAAGTTTCAATGTAGATGCATCTCTACTTCTTGATCAGCTCTCAATTTGTTTCGTTCTTCTCATTACCGGCGTTGGCACACTGATTCATATTTACTCAATCTCATATATGTCTCATGATCACGACCGCCGTCGTTTCTTCGCCTACTTAAACCTCTTTATTGCAGCGATGCTGCTCTTGGTGCTTGGCGATTCTTATCTAAATCTTTATGTCGGCTGGGAAGGCGTGGGCCTTGCCTCATACCTCTTGATCGGCTTCTGGAACCAGAAACCAGCGTATGCAACTGCTTCTAAGAAGGCATTTGTCATGAACCGCATCGGCGATATGGGTCTTTCCTTTGCGATCATGATCGCCTTTGCATCCCTCGGAACCGTTTCATTCAGCGGCGTCAAAGAGCATGCACACCATGCCTCTGAAGCTACGATGACCGCGATCGGAATTATGTTGCTCGTTGCCGCCGTCGGTAAATCAGCACAGTTCCCATTGCAAGCTTGGCTCGGCGATGCGATGGCTGGCCCAACTCCAGTTTCAGCGCTGATCCACGCAGCGACCATGGTTACTGCTGGTGTTTACTTAATTGTTCGCTCTAACTTTGTATTTGATGCAGCACCAACTGCGCAACTTCTCGTTGTAATCGTTGGAGCAATTACTTTGATGTTCGGTGCTCTTGTCGGTACCGCAAAAGACGACATTAAGAAAGCACTCGCTGCTTCAACAATGTCGCAGATCGGTTACATGATTTTGGGAGCTGGCCTTGGACCTGCAGGTTATGCATTTGCAATCATGCACTTGTTAACTCACGGATTCTTTAAAGCCGGAATGTTCCTTGGCGCCGGTTCGGTTATGCACGGCATGAACGATGAAGTAAATATGCGCAAATACGGAGCGCTTCGTAAATTTATGCCGATCACATTTGTAACGTTCGGACTTGGATACCTTGCGATTATCGGTGTTCCACCATTCGCTGGTTTCTACTCAAAAGATATGATCATTGAAACTGCATTTAACGCTGGTGGTGCCAAGGGAATTATCTTGGGCTCAACTGCGCTACTCGGTGCAGCGATTACAGCGTTCTATATGACTCGCGTAATGATTCTTACCTTTACAAGTTCAAAGCGTTGGGACGATAACCAACACCCACACGAATCTCCAATCTTGATGTGGCTACCAATGGCGATTCTTGCGATCGGTTCAGTTGCATCCGGTTTCTTGCTTTCTCGCGGAAACGCCTTAAATAATTGGCTAGAACCGCTATTTGAGCACCATGGCGAGCACGAAGAACTCCTTGCGCCAATAGTTGTTTCAGGTATGGCGCTGGTTGCAGTCGCTATCGGTGTAGCAATTGCAGTTATGAAATATCAGCTATCTGATGTCGAAAACGTTGCGCCAGAAAATGTTTCAAT
>WLLM01000117.1 GCA_009700715.1 Actinomycetota bacterium | reverse complement strand
TTCTACGAGTTGGTGAAGACAGGCAAAGAGATTACTGATCCAATTGCAGATGGAATGGAAGATTTAATTCTTGCCCAAAAAATAGCTAAGAAGATAGCCGAGAACGAAAATACTACTCTCGGTGGCGAATTACTTAGTTGATTCTTCGTTTTTGCGAGTCGAATAAAGGCTTGCAACTGCAGTAATTATCAAAGTTAGGATAATCACGCCAAGACTTATCTCGAGAGAAACTTCTGGAACTTCAAAGCCGCTTCCATGAAGTGCTTCGAGAATCATTTTCACGCCAATAAAGGCCAAAATAAATGAGAGACCTTTAGAGAGATAGATAAGTCGAGTCAATAGACCTTCTAATAAGAAGTAGAGCTGGCGGAGCCCCATTAGCGCAAAAATATTTGCAGTGGTGACGATATATGCGCTGTGAGTTAGCCCGAAAATTGCTGGGATTGAGTCAAGCGAGAAGACCAAGTTGGTAATTCCTAGAGCAATTAGCGCGATCGAGAAAGTGCTTAGGCCACGCTTTTTTAGCGCGGAAACAACCTTGCCTTCCTCAAATTCCTCTTCTCCCTCTTCTTTAGTTAATTTCCAAGCTGTATAGATAAGGAAAGCGCCAAAGAGATAGAAAACGCTTGAGAAATGTGAAACCAAAGATGCACCAATAGGAATAAGTGCACCGCGGATCGCGATGGTTAAGAGAATTCCAAGTAATAAAACTAATTGTTGTGATTCTTTTTTAACTTTCAGACTTGATAAAAGAATAATGAATACGAAGATGTTATCTACAGAGAGCGCATATTCTGTAAGCCATCCAGCAAAGAACTCTTTCTGTAATTCACCGCTAGTCCAATGCGGCATGAAGATTCCAAAGCCAATGGCCGCGCCGATATAAAGCCCAGTCCATGAAAGTGCTTCAGCAAACGATGTCTCTTTATTGCGGCGAATTATCGCGAGAGATAGATCAAAGACGATCACAGCTGCTAAGAACGCAATGGTGAACATCCACTCAGATGTCGAAATCATGGGCGAAAGTGTCCTGTCTCGTTAAGGCTGCGCAAAGCACGCAGACCATCTGATGGCCAAATAGAAATTGAAGTTATTGAACAAGGCGCGGCATCTAGGTGGAAGACCGCTTCGGTTGGGGCGCCGGTAACAATCTGTGCCGCTAATTTAATGACTCCGTTGTGGGTTACGACAACGACTCGCTGGCCAGGATATTGCGCCGCCACTTTCTCAAGCGCTTCTTCAACGCGAACTCCGGCTTGATCGTATGACTCTCCCCCGGCAGGGGCGTAAGAAGATGAATTTAGCCAAGCCTGATAGTCATCGGGAAACTTCTCTTTCACTTCTTCAAAGGAGAGTCCATCCCAATCACCAAATGAGAGTTCAAACCAAATCTCATCGAAGTTGATTTCAAGGCCAGTGGTTTCCGCAATCGCTTGAGCTGTTTGAGTTGTGCGCATCAGCGGTGAGGCAATCAAAACTTCTGGTTTTAACTTTGCGATGGCTTTTGCAACTGCCGCGGCCTGAGATAAGCCTTTTTCAGTTAACTCTGGATTAAGAGCTCCAGTTCCAGAGAATTTACGCATCGGGGTAAGCACAGTTTCACCATGGCGAACCATGAAAATCATTGTTGGTACTTCATCACTGCGCAGACGCTCAGACAAATAGTTCTGCTGAATTTGTGGTTCAGGCTTATGGGCAGACCCACCATCTAGCGCTTTATTGGCAAGGCGATCTGCGTGTGAATTCTCATCCCGTGGAATCCATGAATACTTAACTAAAGAAGGATCGTGGGCTGCGCGACATTGCTTCGCAAGATCGCGCATATCGGCATGCTTGATCTGCCAACGACCGGACATTTGCTCAACAACAAGCTTTGAATCCATTGCGACTTCAACGGTGGCAGCAGGATCTAATTTATTTATATGGCTTAAACCGGCAAGAAGTCCGCTGTATTCAGCGACATTATTAGTGGCGATTCCGATTACATCAAAGAGTTCTGCAACGATCTTGCCATTTTCAGTTACAACAGCACCGTAACCAGCAGGGCCAGGATTTCCACGAGAGCCACCATCAGCGGTTAACTTAAAACTGCGCGCCATTTAGAGACCACGCACCAAAATGCACCGGCATTCTTCGCAACGTACTAGCTCATCTTCAGGCAGGCCAGCAATTCTCTGCAATTCGACGGTATTCAAAGTTAAGTGACAGCCTTTACATTGATTGCCAATTAGCGCCGCGGCACCGGTTCCGTTATTGCCTGCACGGATCTTTTCGTAGAGCGCCATTAGCTCTGGGTTAACGCTTGCCACCGTCTTTTCGCGATCATCGGCGGCCGCTTTCAGGT
The DNA here is from genome assembly GCA_009700715.1 of Actinomycetota bacterium. GTDB lineage: Bacteria > Actinomycetota > Actinomycetes > Nanopelagicales > Nanopelagicaceae > Planktophila. Next base: position 1,270 of record WLLM01000117.1, on the reverse strand, counting down.
CTGCAAAGATAATTGTTAAGGCATTTTCTTTAGAAATTTCAAGGTTTGCAATCTCTGCAGCAAGTGCACTTTCTTCACCACTTAGTTCTGCAATGCGCGCCTTGATCCCGTCTACGCGCATCATGATTTCAAGCTCAACTTCTTCAAGTTCGGCGCGACGGGCGGCGAGGGAAACCAATTCGTGTTGCAGCTGTTCTAACTCTTTAGCAGCTCCGGTACCTGACGCTAGGCGAGTCTCGTCGCGGTTGATTCGAGAAACTACTTGTTCCACATCTGTTTCAGCACGATTCAACTCGCGCTTCACATCGTTAAGTTCTGTCTCGGCAGCAATCCGCAAGTCACGGGCGTTGTTCTGCTTAATGGTCAGAGTGTTTATTGCCGCAATTTCTGGCAAACCGGCTGCCTTGGCGCTTAAGGAAGTGGTGGTGAAATCAAAGTTCTGGATATCGAGAATAGAGCGCTGATCGCTGACGCTAGCCTTCACAACTCGCTCCTTATAACTGCACTTCTTCGTCGCGCTTGGGATATGGAATTCTATGGAGAACCTTACTTGATCAAGGCCAGTTGTACTATTTCCCCGTGGCAAAACAGTTACCTGTCGCAGTTCGCGCACACTATCAATCGGCACCGATGCCACACAAAGAAACTATGCTGGAGATGCGCAAGCGAATTCTCGAAATAGTTCCAGATGCGCAAGAACTAGTTAGCTACGGAATGCCGGCTTTTAAAGTAGATGAAACGATCGTGGCTGGATTACTAGCCAATAAGAAGCACGTTGGTTACTACCCTTTTAGCGGATCAATATTGAAGTTATTTCCAGAGGAATTGTCAGCTTTCTCGAAAACAATCAGCGCTATACATGTTCCAATTGATAAGCCACTTACTAAAACTCTAATGAAGAAGTTAATCAAAGCGAGATTGACTCAAGCCAAGTAGTTGCCTTATCTTTTCCAAATGGAAATGACTACCTGCCTTTGGTTTAACGGTCGCGCACGTGAAGCGGCAAACTTTTACACATCAATTTTCCCAAACAGCTCTGTCGCCGATAATTGGATAGCGCCTACAGATACCCCAGGTAATCAACAAGGTGAAGAAATCGTTGTTAACTTCAAGATGTTTGGGCAGAATTTCATCGGCCTAAATGGTGGTCCACAGTTCCCGCACTCAGAAGCCATTTCATTTCAGATTCCATGCGCGGATCAAGCTGAGATAGATAAGTTCTGGGATTTACTTACGGCAGACGGCGGACAAGAAAGCCAATGCGGTTGGC
>WLLM01000116.1 GCA_009700715.1 Actinomycetota bacterium | reverse complement strand
CCATCACTTAATGGTGCAGGCCGGCACTGGTACCGGAAAATCTTTGGCTTACTTAGTTCCAGCCCTTGTCCACGGCCGCAAGGTATTGATTGCAACAGCAACGCTGGCTCTGCAACGTCAGTTAGTAGAACGTGATTTACCTGCAGTTGTTCCGGCACTCGAAAAAGAGTTAGGCCGCGAGATCACCTATGGAATATATAAAGGCGTTGGCAACTACGTTTGCTTGCAGAAGATGAATACCGACGAACCCGATCCTGATGGCGAAGTTTTGCTCGAAGTTAGTTACTTAGAAAAGGATGCCAAGCGATTGCATGCTTGGGCAAAGACCCCAGGTGTATCTGGTGATCGCGATGACGCGCCCGATGTAGATCGCAGAGTTTGGGCCGCTAACTCACTTTCCGGACGCGAATGTGTTGGCGCCGATGTTTGTAATTACGGTTCGCAATGTTTTGCAGCGTTAGCCAAAGCCAAGGCGCAGACTGCCGATGTTGTAGTCACCAACCACACCTTGCTAGCAATCGAGATCGTTGATTCACACCCGATCTTGCCCGAACGCGATGCAGTGATCTTGGATGAAGCCCACGAATTTATGGATCGCACAACACAGGCAGTTACTGAAGAGCTCACATCTGCGCGCGTAATTCGCGCTGCAGCAATGGCGCGCAAACATATGCCCGGCAAATTAGCCGATGCTTTTACAAAGGCGGCCGATAACTTCCATGATGCGATGGCCGATTATGGCGATCAAATCCGCGGAGACTTTGCAGCGCAAGGTCGCCTTGAAGAAATTCCATCTTCCCTTGAAGCGCCGATTCGTAAAGTAAGAGAAACTGCAGCAGCCATTGTGCAGATCATTAACGCCGATGACGAGATCATCGATTCCGATGCGGTCGCTGAACGCGCACGCGTTAAGGGTGCGGTCTCTGAAATAAATACAACCTGTGGCAAATTATTGAAGATGGGCAATACCCATGTGCTCTGGTACGAACCAACATTTTCGACTCTGCATCTAGCGCCACTTTCGGTCTCAGAAGTCCTGCGTGCAAATTTGTTAACGAAGACGCCAGTTATAGCAACATCGGCGACTCTCACCGTTGGCAATGGTTTTGATGCGATGGCGCGCAGTATTGGTTTTGTTGTTGGTTCAGATGCCGACACTGAAGGCGAAGATGGTGATATCGATCCCGCTAATGTGCAGATGCTCGATGTTGGTTCGCCATTTGATTTCGCAAATCAAGGCGTTCTATATATGCCAAAGCATTTACCTGAACCAGGACGCGACGGTCCAAGTGCAGAAGTCTTAACCGAACTCGGTGAGTTAATCGATGCAGCCGGCGGTCGCACCTTGGCGCTATTTAGTTCTTGGCGCGGGGTTGAAGCCGCCGATGCGCATCTGCGCGATGTCCTAAAAGAGTTACCAATCACCATCATTACTCAGAAACGTGGCGACGCCGTTGGTCCACTGGTCGAACGTTTTGCGAAAGATGAAACTTCGATATTGCTTGGCACTATGTCGCTCTGGCAGGGCGTAGATGTGCCCGGACCGTCATGCATCTTGGTTGCTATTGATCGCATTCCATTTCCGCGTCCCGATGAACCGGTTATGTCGGCGCGTGCTTCGCTGGCAGATGCCGCTGGTGGAAGTGGCTTTATGCAGGTTTCACTTCCACGAGCAGCGCTGTTATTAGCACAAGGCACCGGTCGATTAATTCGCAGCGTTGATGATCGTGGCGTCGTTGCAATTCTAGATTCACGAATAATCACCAAACGCTATGGCAGCGTCTTGCTTAATTCGATGCCGCCGTTATGGCGCACTAGCGATGGGGAAGTAGTTCGCGAATCACTGCGCAGATTGAACAAGGAACTCTAACTTTTCAAATACCAGCGGCCAAGATTTAGCAAAACTTGGATGCAGTGGCAGGCGCGTGACATCTGCAAATAAAACCCAACGCACTTCGTGTGATTCATCGTTTAATTCATGTGCGACAAGTGCATCTGTGGCTTCTGCGATAACGGTGTCGTAGCTCCAATTACCGTGGTTATCGTTATGAGTTTGGCGCGGAGTTAATTGCTGTGGATCAATACCAGTTTCTTCAACTGCTTCGCGGATCGCACCTTCAATAACGCTCTCGTGCGAATCGCGCGCACCACCCGGAATTCCCCAAGTGTCGCCGTTATGAACCCAAGGTGCGCGGTGCTGTAACAAGATGGCGCCATCGCGGTAGATAAGTAAACCCGCTGCGCCATGTAGACCCCAATGTTTTGAGCCGCAACTGCACTCGACCCATCCATCTCCGTCGCGCGCAGCCATGTTCCTACTTTGGCATATCGCGCAATAACTATCCACATGGAAATGGACGCTGGCCTTTTCCGACGGGCGTGACATCTATCTTCCCGCAGATGAAACGCTTAATAATTTTGATCTCAGTACTACTAGTTTCTCTACAGATTCCACTTGTTCACGCAGCCGATTGCGCTAGCGCCTGTGTTGATGTTTATACGCAAAATGGCGAGATTGTTATCGAGGCCCGAAAGGGAAGCGGACCCACCTCATCAAAAGTTACTAAGCCCAAGATGGTTAAACCTAAGGTGGTTAAACCCAAGGTCGTTAAACCCAAGGTCGTTGCCAAACCAAAAGTTGTGGTTAAGCCCAAGGTGATAGCTCCAATTAAGAAAGCGGCGCCGAAACAAGTAAAGAAGGTAGCAAAAAAGATAGTCAAGAAAGCAGCGACTAAAGCAGTTGCCGCAACTTCACTCAGTGATCGTTTAAGTAAAGCGATACCAACTGGTGGAATTTCCTATCAACCTAATTTCCAACCGTTGATTCACACCCCCGTTTACTTTTGGAACGACCTGCCTTCAGTTTTTCGCACTCAAGTTAATTTAATTGGCGAGACCATCGACGTTGTTTTACGACCTTCTTATATCTGGTCATTTGGCGACGGATCATTTCTAGCGACGACTGATCCAGGTGGTCCCTACCCAAGCGGCAAGATCACCCATATTTATTCGCAGCCCGGTATCTATCCCGTACTTCTAACAACTACCTGGAACGGCAGTTTTACTCATAACGCCGTAGAACGCGCCATTACCGGCGAAATCAAGAAAGTTTCAGCGCTGACTATCACCGTGGTGGCAGCTCCAACCCGTTTTATGAATTGAGAGAGATGACCACACTTACATCACCACACGACTTACTTGCCGCTATTCCATTCTTAATCGGCTATCACCCCGAAGATTCGCTAGTTGTAGTTTCGATAAAAGATAACGCGGTCGGAATGGCGATGCGCATTGATTATCCAGTTGATATTCCAGAAGGCGCATACGATCTTCTGGCCGCACATCTGCAGCGCGATTCGGCAACCGGCGCCTTGCTTGTTGCCTATGTTCCAATGGGTCGCAACGATGGTGAAACAGTTCTGGCCGAGGCCAGCGCCGCGCTTACTCGTATCGATATCGCAACTGATGAATCTCTAATTATTCAAAGCGGTCGATATCGCTCGGTTCTCTGCCAAGATCAAAGTTGTTGTCCGCTTGAAGGAAATTTAATTCCTGAGATAGATGGCTCGCGCATTGCGGTAGAACATGTAGTTGCTGGGCGCGCCATGCCCTTCGCCAATCTG
>WLLM01000115.1 GCA_009700715.1 Actinomycetota bacterium | reverse complement strand
ATCCCGCTGCTCGCGCCATATCGACTGCGCGCTTTACATTGGCAGGATTGTGGGTGCGATCAAGTACGGCTAAGACATGCGGTTGCGCAGATTGCATTCCGAATGAGATGCGGTTAAATCCGGCCGCAAGATAAGCCGCTAGCTTCTCTTGCGTTACTGAATCAGGATTTGCTTCAAGAGTTATCTCGCAATCGGCGGCTAAACCATTGCGCGCTTTGATCGCGCTAATTACTCGCCCTAAATCATTAGCGGGTAGCAGCGATGGGGTTCCTCCCCCGAAAAATATGGTCGGCACCTGATCTTTCGGTGCGCTCTCTAACTCACGCAGAACCGCATCGATGTAATCGTTAGAAACGATCTCAAGCGTTGCGCCATCCTGTAATTCAGATGGTGTGTAGGTATTGAAGTCGCAATACCCGCAGCGCTTGATGCAGTACGGAATATGTACGTAGAAAGAGAGCACGATCAGTCTTGCTTACGCGCGGCTTTAATCTTTTCAATATCAGCATCTGTGGCAAGGGCAGCGACAAAGGCTTCTTGGGGAACTTCAACGCGTCCCACCATCTTCATGCGCTTCTTACCTTCCTTCTGCTTTTCTAGAAGTTTGCGCTTACGAGAAATATCTCCGCCGTAACACTTGGCAAGAACATCTTTACGGATCGCGCGGATGCTCTCGCGCGCAATGATGCGTGAACCGATAGCGGCCTGAATTGGAACTTCGAACTGTTGGCGCGGGATTAACTCGCGCAGCTTGCCGGTCATCATTACTCCGTATGAGTAAGCCTTGTCGCGGTGAACAATTGCGCTAAAGGCATCGACTGCTTCGCCCTGTAACAAGATATCGACCTTAACTAGATTGCCTTCTTCATCACCGAGTTCTTCGTAATCAAGGGATGCATAACCTTTAGTACGGCTCTTAAGTTGGTCAAAGAAGTCGAAGACGATTTCAGCAAGCGGCAAGGTGTAGCGAATTTCAACGCGATCTTCAGAGATGTAATCCATCCCTTGCATAACCCCGCGACGTTCTTGGCAGAGCTCCATGATGGTGCCGATATATTCAGATGGCGCCAAGATCGTGCTCTTAACGATTGGCTCTTTAACGTGATTGATCTTGCCATCGGGAAATTCGGATGGATTGGTAACAACGAATTCTTTGCCATCTTCCAGGGTTACGCGATAAACCACGTTTGGCGCTGTTGAAATCAAATTGATGCCAGATTCGCGTTCTAGACGTTCACGCACAATCTCCATATGTAGCAAGCCAAGGAAGCCGCAACGGAAACCAAAGCCAAGTGCTGCTGAGCTTTCAGGTTCGTAAACCAGGGCAGCATCATTTAGCTGCAACTTATCTAAAGCATCACGAAGTAATGGAAAATCTGCGCCATCTAGAGGAAATAGTCCAGAGAAGACCATCGGCTTAGGATCTTTATATCCCGCAAGTGCTGTCTTGGTTGGGTTTTGGTAAGTCGTTACAGTGTCACCAACACGTGATTGACGAACATCTTTTACACCGGTAATTAAATAACCTACTTCGCCAACACCCAAGCCTTTACTTGGAAGTGGCTCTGGTGAGATAACGCCGACTTCGAGGGCTTCGTGGCGCACACCAGTTGAGAACATTTGGATTTGTTCACGTGGATTTAAATGGCCATCGATAACGCGAACATAGGTAACTACGCCGCGATAAGAGTCATAGACAGAGTCAAAGATAAGTGCGCGCGCTGGTGCGTTGGCATCGCCAACTGGCGCAGGTATTTGCGCAACGATCTGATCGAGAAGTTCTGCAACGCCATCGCCTGTTTTTCCAGAAACACGTAAACAATCTTCTGGTTGGCAACCGATTAAGCGGGCAAGTTCAGCAGCGAATTTATCGGGCTGCGCATTTGGAAGATCGATCTTATTTAGGACCGGAATAATTGTTAGATTGTTCTCCATCGCCAAGTAAAGGTTGGCCAATGTCTGCGCTTCAATTCCTTGCGCGCAATCAACGAGCAAAACCGCGCCTTCGCAAGCAGCGAGCGAGCGCGAAACTTCGTAGGTAAAGTCAACGTGTCCTGGCGTATCGATCATATTCAAGATGTATTCCTGACCATCGATACCGCTGCGCCAAGGAAGACGAACTGCTTGGGATTTAATAGTGATGCCGCGTTCGCGTTCGATATCCATACGGTCTAGATATTGCGCGCGCATATTGCGGGCTTCTACAACTTCGGTGATGCCGAGCATGCGATCAGCAAGGGTTGATTTGCCGTGATCGATATGGGCGATGATGCAGAAGTTACGGATCTGCGCCGGGTTAGTTGCTGCAGGTTGCGGAGCCTTGGCAATTGGAATTGCAGGCACTTATGCGACCTCTAACTTAATTAAATAGTTGTGGCGAAAAAAATTAACGTGCGCCGGCTTTGGCAGCTGCCTTAGCCATTGATGACTTCTTATTTGCGGCAGCGTTGCGGTGAATAACACCCTTTGCAACTGCAACATCGAGAGCCTTTGATGCAGCGCGGAGTTCAGCGGTAGTTGCAGCAGCATCTCCCTTAGCAGCGGCTTCGCGGAACTTACGAATAGCTGTCTTAATAGAAGAAGAGACAGACTTGTTGCGAAGGTAGGCCTTCTCGTTTGTCTTGATTCGCTTGATCTGCGACTTGATATTTGCCACGTGTATTACTCCGAACGTTGAAAGCTTTGACGACCCTTTTGGTAATCAGGCAGACGCGAAGGTTATCAGCGCAGGGGGTTCAGGCTCAAATTGGGGTGAAATCCCCGCGTGATCGCCTTTAGCGCGCAGCCCGTGCGGCGGTGATCGTCGCTAAGGCTTTTTCGAGGGCATAGATCGGATCGGTTGCCGCACCCTTTACTTGTGCATCAGCCAGCGCGATCGCTTGCACTGCCTTGGAAAGTGCGCGCGGTGTCCAACCTTGTAATTGGCGACGGGCTTTATCGATCTGCCATGGCGCCATGCCAAGTTGGCCAGCGAGTTCAAAAGATTTTGCACCATTTGCAGATCCCGAAACTTTTGCCAGGCTGCGAAGCGCCGATGCGATTGCAGATGTCACCATTACGGGATCTGTGCCGGTTTCTATTGCACTGCGCAGTGAAATTAGCGCAGTAGGTAAGTTGCCATCGATTGTTGCATCGGCAACATCAAAGCCAGTTGTTTCAACGCGACCTTGATGAAACTCATCGATGTATTTCTCATCAATCACGCCAGCAGGTGCATCAAGTGCGATTTGGGAAACCGCTTGTTGTAGCTCGCGCATATCGCCACCGAGTGCGCCAACTAGAGCAGCAACTGCGCCGGGCGATGCTTTACGACCGGAATCTAAGAGCAACTCTTTAACGAATTGTTCTTTCTCGGCCTCTTTCTTAAGCGGCTCGCAAGCGATAATTTCCGGCTTAACTTTTTTGATTGCATCTAGCAGCGCTTTGCCTTTTACACCGCCCTTATGAACAAAGATAACTGTGGTTGTCGCATCTGGCTCAGGCAGATAACGAGTGATCTCATCGCGCGAATCTTCGGGAAGATCTTGCAGATCTTTAATAATTAGCGCACGGCGTTCGGAAAATAGTGAAGGTGCCAGCGCATCTGAGATATCTCCAACCAGCGCATCGCCGGCAGAGATCGTGGTTACTTCAGCCTTTTCTTCCT
>WLLM01000114.1 GCA_009700715.1 Actinomycetota bacterium | reverse complement strand
TGAGTTCCAAATTCAAGCCTGTCATGCCGTCGAGAGCGGACATGGAGTATTGGTCGCAGCTCCGACTGGTGCAGGAAAAACTGTCGTCGGAGAGTTCGCTGCCTTCTTAGCGCTTAAGAAGGGCAAGAAGTGTTTTTACACGACCCCTATTAAGGCTCTTTCAAATCAGAAGTTCCAAGAGTTTGTATCGCGTTTTGGAGAAGAGCGAGTCGGTTTGTTGACTGGCGATACCAATATTAATTCAGAGGCCGAAATCCTGGTAATGACTACCGAGGTGCTCCGCAATATGTTGTATGCCGGTTCATCCACCTTAACTAATTTGGGTTCGGTGGTAATGGATGAAGTTCATTATCTCGCCGATAAGTTCCGAGGCGCGGTTTGGGAAGAAGTGTTAATCCATCTCATGGAGTCGGTCCAGGTTATCTCGCTCTCGGCAACTGTCTCCAACGCCGAAGAATTTGGCGAATGGTTGGGAGAAGTTCGTGGGGAGACCCACGTAATCTTGAGCGAACATCGACCGATTCCGCTCTATCAACATATCTTGATTAACTCTTCACTTATCGATTTGTTCTCTTCACCTGGCAAGGTAAATCCTGAAATCCTGGCGGCAGAACGCGAAGCGATGCGCAAAGTGAAAATTCCGCGTCATCGTCGCGAGCAGTGGGGCGCTGCGGAGTCTCGTCTCTCGCGCCCTGAAATCATTGAAAAGTTACAACGTGAAAATTTACTTCCTGCAATTACCTTTATCTTTTCGCGCATGGGGTGCGATGCTGCCGTTAAGCAATGTTTGGCTGCAGGTATTAAGTTAACCAATACTGAAGAACGCGCCGAGATTTTAAAAACTGCTGAGCGATACACCGCGAATTTAGCTGAGGAAGATTTGGAAGTTCTTGGTTATCGCGATTGGCTAACTGCACTCGAACGCGGGATAGCAGCACATCATGCTGGATTATTGCCATCCTTTAAGAACGCAATTGAAGATCTCTTTCAACGCGGCCTAGTCAAAGCAGTTTTCGCAACTGAAACTTTGGCGCTCGGAATCAATATGCCGGCACGAACAGTTGTACTTGAAAAGCTAACCAAATGGAATGGTGAAGCGCATGTGCCTATTACACCGGGGGAGTACACCCAACTAACCGGTCGCGCTGGTCGCCGCGGGATTGATATTGAAGGTAATGCCGTTGTCCAATGGTCTCCTACCGTCGATTCAGCAATGGCAGCGAGCCTGGCTTCAACTCGCACGTACCCATTGCGTTCTTCATTTACACCCACTTACAACATGGCCATTAACTTAATTGCCAGATTTGGTCGCGAAAGAGCGCACGGAAGCCTCGAATCATCCTTTGCACAGTTCCAAGCAGATCGAGCAGTCGTGGGCTTGGTTAAACAGATAAAGAAGAACGAGAGTGCACGGCAAGAGTTGGTAACGAGTGCAGAATGTCACCTCGGTGATTTCGAAAGCTATGCGCGAATGCGAAGTGAAATTAAGGAGCTCGAGAAGCTCTTATCCAAACGTGACGGAAGAAGAACCTTCGATAATCGCCAACGTCAACATATGGAGAACGAAATCGATGGACTGCGGCGCAGTATGCGTTCACATCCATGTCATTCCTGTAACGACCGCGAGACCCACGCACGTTTTGCCGAACGAGCCGAACGTTTACATCGAGAGTCCGAGGGGCTTCGTGGAAGAGTCGAAAATAGAACCCATGTAATCGCCAAGACTTTCGATCGAATTTGTGATGTTTTGACCCATCTTGGATATATCGAAGGGGAGAAGCCGCTGTCTCAAGGAAAGATTCTTGCCAAGATCTACGCCGAATCTGATCTTCTTTTAACTGAAACTATCCGTACCGGAATCCTGGATGAACTTTCAGCGCCAGAGCTTCTGGCGGTGGTTTCATGCATGATCTTCCAATCGAGATCACGCGATGAATATGCGCCGAAGATGCCTCATCAGAACGTCACAAACGCATTGGTTGAGATTACAAAGCTCTGGGCAAAACTGGAAGATATTGAAAATGAGTTCGATGTTAAGACTCAGAAAGAGCCAGATTTTGGTTTCGCCTATATTTCCTATAGATGGGCACAAGGTAATTCGCTAACAAGCGTTCTCAAAGGCTCCGAGATGTCGGTCGGCGACTTTGTTAGATCTGCAAAGCAATTGATGGATCTGCTCATGCAAATCGCTGGAGCAAGCGAGAAGTTACGGCCGGTTTGTCGCGAGGCTATCAAGCGTTTAGATCGCGGTGTTGTTTCATATATGGTGGATGACCTATGACTCTAATGTTGCTAGATAGCGCCTCGCTTTGGTATCGCGCTTATTACGGGATGCCCGACACTCTTTTAGCCCCAGATGGAACTCCAGTAAATGCAATCCGTGGTTATTTAGATATGACGGCCCGTCTAATTGGCATGTACTCACCATCTCGAATCGTGGCTTGCATCGAAGGGGATTGGCGACCATCTTGGCGCGTTGATCTTTTTCCGGATTACAAAGCAAACCGCCTTGAAGAAGATGGCGAAGGAGAAGAAGAACCTGATCTGTTAACGCCTCAGATTCCAATCCTCTTGGATTTACTTGATGAATTTGGTATCCCAATGGTCGGAGTAGATGATTACGAAGCCGATGATGTTATGGCGACATTTGCCGTTAAGGAACCTGGCCCAACACGAATCGTTACCGGTGATCGCGACCTTTTCCAATTAGTCGATGATAAGCGCGATGTAAAAGTTGTATATCTAGCCAAAGGGCTATCGCAACATGATCTCGTCGATAAAGCATGGGTTGCCCGTAAATATGCAATCCCGGGTGATAGATATGCGCTCTTTGCCATGTTTCGTGGAGATCCATCCGATGGACTTCCAGGAGTTCGCGGAATCGGCGAGAAAGGTGCCGCGCTTATTGCTAATCATTTCGCTGATGTCGATGAAGCTCTTCAAGCCGCACGTGAAGCACATCCCGCGCTGAAACCAGCGCTAGCAAAGAAAATTATTGAAGGGGCGGAGTATCTCAAAATCGCCCCGACTTTGGTGCATTGCGCAAAAGATGTTGCCTTACCGAAGTTAGACATTGCAATGCCAAAGGCGCCAGCGGATCTTTCGAAGATTTATGCAATTAAAGAACAGTACGGTTTAGGTGCGAGCGTTGATCGGTTAATTACTGCACTGAAATGGTAAATCTCCTACTTTCTAGTTTCCTGGTTAGCGCTGCTTTTGAACCGATTGGCGCTTGGTATCTGGCAATATTCGGTTACGCGCTCTTCTTCAGAAAACTTTCTAAAAGTAACCAACCGATAATTTCTTCATTTCTCTTCGGAGCGTTGGTTAATGGCATCGTTCTTCATTGGAGTAGTAAGTATGTTGGAGCTCTGCCCTGGCTCCTGCTTACTCTTCTCCAGGCAGCCTTCTACATTCCGGTCGGATTGATCTACAAGAAAACTCAATCTCTGCGCTGGGCGATTCTGGTCTTGCTGATTTGCGAAGAAGTTCGAACAAGATTTCCATTCGGAGGTTTTGGATGGACCCGCATAGCGTTTAGCCAAGTTGGCTCGCCTTTTCTACCGCTGGTCTCCTATGGGGGAGTGCTCCTACTGTCGTTGGCGACTTTGCTCGCTTCGCTAGCGTTGACGCGTATTCGATTGAAATCTTTAGCACT
>WLLM01000113.1 GCA_009700715.1 Actinomycetota bacterium | reverse complement strand
CAAGTGATCCGAGTTCTTCCAGGCTCGCCTGTCCATGGCTGATACGAAGTTCGCCGGCTTCTTTCAAATGATCCGGAATCTGTGGGCCGAGAATTTCCATAGCGCGTTGAACGCGAGCTGCAGCTGCAACTGCAGCGCGTGCAGAGCGGCGAAGATTGGCATCATCAAAATTTGCAAGGCGATTTGCGGTGGCCCGTACTTCGCGACGCATGCGGCGTTCTTCCCATGCAAGAACACTTTCGTGTGCACCAAGGCGTGTCAAAAGAACTCCGATTGCATCGCCATCGCGAATAACAACTCGATCTACGCCACGAACTTCGCGCGCTTTAGCGGTGATTCCTAAACGGCGAGCGGCGCCAACTAAAGCAAGCGCGGCCTCAGGTCCAGGACAAGTAATTTCTAGTGAAGATGAGCGACCAGGTTCGGTGAGCGAACCATGTGCAATAAATGCACCGCGCCAGGCAGCTTCGGCATCGCAAATATTTGCAGCAACAACTTGTGGTGGCAGTCCACGAACCGGACGACCGTTGCTATCAATCAAACCGGTCTGACGCGCCAGGGCATCGCCAGCTTCGATTACGCGAACCACATAACGCGAACCTTTGCGTAGCCCACTTGAAGAGAGCACCGCTAAATCACTGTCGTGCCCATAGATATCCGCAATATCTTTCTTTAAACGTCGTGCGCTTTGTGAGGTATCGAGTTCTACCTCGATTACAACTTTGCCTGCTGCGATATGAAGACCGCCAGCAAAACGCAGAAGTGAAGATACTTCGGCTTTGCGGCAGCAAGGTTTGGTTACTGAAAGACGGCTTAGCTCGTCTTTAACTGCTGCGGTCATTGCCATGGGCATATCCAAGCAGGGTTTAGCCCGCAATGTGTGCGAAAAGCGATGCTAATTTTTTCACATCGTGATGGACGAGCGAGCTTTGATCACGCAGATCTGCAACGACCAACTCTCCACCTGTACTTGAAAGATACCGCTCTAATTGATCGGAACCTGCGACAACGCTTTGATCGGCAACGATCAGGTCGAATTTCAGATCCGGAGCATAGGTATGCAAAATTTGTAGGTGTTCAGTGGCGGTATATCCCGCGTACTCCCCCGAATTTATAACTGGTCCATGTTCAGTCGCAGAATCCAGATTTAATATCAGGATCTTCTTGCCTTTGCTATTAATCAAAGCCTGCCGTTGCTGTGGAACGAGCAAATGTGGAAGCACGCTAGAAAACCAAGAACCGGGCCCCATAACTATCCACTCTGCGATATCGATCTCGGTCAACGCCTCAGGTCGCGCCTCTGGATTTTCCGGCAGTAAACGAAGTGATTCAAGGCGACCCTTAGCGGTTGCAACTTGCACTTGCCCTTTAACAATAAATCTTCCAGTTGAGTTTGTGAAGGTTGCTTCTATATCTAAGGGCGCAACCGACATTGGTAGTACTCGCCCAATGACTTTTAAGAGCGAGCCAACACGATCTAAGCCAGCGACTGGATCTTCACCTTTATTCCATAGCGCTGCCAGCAGTAGATTTCCAACGGCATGGCCATCTAATGGACCATCGCTATCAAATCGATATTGCATGATCTCGGCCCAACTTCTGCCCCAGTCGTCATCAGCACAAAGCGCAGCGAGTGCCATTCGTAAATCACCTGGCGGATAAATTGGAAACTCTTCACGTAGACGTCCACTAGAGCCACCGTTATCTGCAACGGTAACAATTGCAGTTATTGCCGTAGTTACTTGGCGCAGCGCCGCCAGTGTTGCAGCCAAACCATGGCCTCCCCCAAGTGCAACTACGCGTGGACTATTTCCACTCATTCACGACCTACATCACGATGTGTTGCGTGGGCCGAAATTTCAATATCTGAATTATCTGCTGAAAGTTGTTTAGCAACTTCTTCGGCGATCGCTACGCTGCGATGTTTTCCACCAGTACATCCAATTGCGATGGTTACATATTTCTTGCCTTCGCGTAAGTAGCCCGGCATCATCTGGCGAATTACTCCGACATAACTCTTTACGAACTCTGAGACACCTTCGCTGGTTAATACCTTCTTGGAAACTTCAGGGGTTAGCCCAGTTAGGGGACGAAGTTCTGGAATCCAATGTGGGTTTGGAATAAATCGACAATCTAGTACGAGGTCAGAGTCAACTGGGATTCCGTACTTGTAACCGAAGGAAAGTACATTTATTCGGATCGCATCTAACATTCCGGCAGAGAAGATCTCGCCAATACGCTTTTCTAATTGGTGTACATTCAAATTGGAAGTATCAATCACCACATCGGCACCAGAACGGAGTTCTTCAAGCTTGCTTCGCTCGCGTTCGATGCCATCGACGATGCGATCTTTTGCTTGTAAAGGGTGGGGGCGGCGAGTGGATTCAAAGCGCTGCACAAGAGATTGATCCGTAGCATCGAGAAATAACAAGCGATAAGTAATTCCGGACTCTTTAAGAGTAAGCAGGGATTGGCTAAGGGCATCGAAGAACTTTCCGCCACGTACGTCAACGACTACAGCCAGAGAAGAAATATCAGAACTCTTGGTTTGCAGAGCTAGATCAGGCAAAAGCGCAGGAGGCAAGTTATCAACAACGTACCAACCAAGATCTTCTAAAGCATGGGCAACTGTTGAGCGACCAGCGCCCGACATTCCAGTTACTACTAAAAGTTCCTTAGTTGCCATGGGCTCATTCTCCCCTGAATACCAAGGCTTTGGCTACTTACTTGCTGAAGTAATTTCGCCGGTCTGGGTATTTACTATTTCCGTACCTTGGCTCTGTGAAGATTTCTGTAGATATTCAAAAATTACTTCAGCGATCTTTTCACCAATACCTGGAGTCATAGCGATTTGCTGCAATGTTGCTTTACGAAGCGCCGCGACTGACCCAAACTGTTCAAGAAGTGCAGCTCGCCGGGCCTGCCCCATTTGTGGGATCTCATCCAAAATAGATTCGAGCATCACCTTTGATCTGCGCGATCGGTGGAAGGTGATTGCAAAGCGGTGTGCCTCATCGCGAATTCTTTGCAGCAAATACATGCCTTCGCTCGTGCGAGGAAGGATAAGCGGATCGCTCTCACCAGGACGCCAAACTTCTTCTAAGCGCTTAGCCAGCCCGCATAAGGCAACATCGGTAACACCGAGTTCATCGAGAGCGCGTTGCGCGGCGGCAACTTGTGGCGCTCCACCGTCTACAACGATCAACTGTGGTGGATACGAGAACTTACTTAACTTTCCGCCAATCGCCGCAACATCGCTCTCATCAACTGCGCGATCATTCAATAGACGCTTCATGCGGCGAGTAATTACCTGATGCATAGCTCGAGTGTCATCGGTCGCCTCTTTGGTGTCGATGATGAAGCGACGATATTCGCTCTTCTTCGCCATGCCGTCTTCAAAGACCACCATAGATGCCACAACTGATGTGCCCGAGATATTTGAGATGTCGTAGCACTCAATGCGTAGCGGAGTTCGCTTTAGCTCTAACTGCTCTTCGATTTCTAGCAGCGCCTTACCGCTAACTGCGGCATCAGTTGCGCGCTTACTTAAGAATTGAATTAGTGCGTAGTGAGCATTGCGAGCCACAGTTTGTAGCAGTTCAACCTTTTCACCGCGTTGTGGAACCTTTATCGAAACTCTTGCGCCACGTATCCCTGTCAGCCATGCTTCTAGCGCTTCCTGGT
>WLLM01000112.1 GCA_009700715.1 Actinomycetota bacterium | reverse complement strand
TTATCTTGCGCGCGAAGTGCCAACAAGAATGGATAAGTCGGAGCGGGAGAAATAATCTTTGGTGCATCGGTAATACAAGATGCGACGGCAGGTTCTGCCCCAAGCATCTGCACTAATGCGCGCATTTGATTAACCCTTTCCAGTATGTGAGAAAACGCCGTTCCTATTGGCGATTTCTCAAGAGAAAACGCCGTAAGGCCCCGTTCCCAAAAAGGGAGGGGGCTTAATGAGTTAAGTCTAACGCGCATATTCGCGTATCGAACTCGTGGGTATTCCTGAGAGGATATGCCCGTGACACAGAGCCCCGCTAACGCCAACAACATCGCAAACGATGATGCGCTGTTGCGTAGCGATGTCCGCAAGCTCGGTGATCTTTTAGGGCAATCACTCGTACGCCAAGAAGGACAAGAGCTTCTCGATCTCGTGGAATCTGTTCGTAAGGCAGTGCGCGAAGGCGGTGGAATCGAACTTCTTGAAAAACTTTCGGTAGAAGATTCAGTGCAGTTGGTACGCGCATTTAGCACTTACTTCCATCTTGCAAATGTTGCTGAACAAGTGCACCGTGCGCGTGTTCTCGCGCAATCACGTGCTGCGGGCGGATCTTGGCTTAGCCGAGCGATCGATAAAATCGAAGAGGCATATAAGGCACAGACTCCTGGCCACACGTTTACTCACGATGAATTAGAACAATGGATTAGCGAACTCATGGTTCGTCCCGTATTTACCGCGCACCCAACCGAGGCAGCGCGTCGTTCGATCTTAAATAAACTCGGTGAAGTTGCGAAGTTACTTGATCAAGATTTAAATCCACGCCAGCACGAACGTTTGGCTGAGACGGTAGATCTACTTTGGCAGACCGATGAACTTCGTTTAGATCGTCCAGAACCGCTTGATGAAGCGATGAACGCTCTTTATTACTTAGATGATCTTGCCCGAAATACCGTGCCAGAAGTTCTAAATGATTTTGCGCGCGAGTTAAAGCGACTTGATATTGATCTTCCTGTTGATGCTCGTCCGCTAACTTTCGGTACCTGGATCGGCGGAGATCGCGACGGAAACCCAAATATCACCGCACAAGTAACTGAAGATGCTGTTGTGCTTCAAGTAGCTCATGCGATCCGCACAACCATTGCAGCGATGGATCAGCTACGCCAAATGCTCTCTGTTTCAACACGCATCGCTGGCGCTACTCCTGAACTAACTGCATCAGTTGAAAAGGATTTGAAGAACATCCCCGAATTTGAACCACGTTTCTTGCGCTTAAATCAACAAGAGCCTTACCGCCTAAAGGCAACTGCGATCGTGCATCGTTTGGCATTTACTCGTAATCGCCATGCTGCAGGTGGGCCACATGTGCCGGGTCGTGACTATGCAAACTCAGCAGAGCTAATTGCTGATTTAACTTTGATGCGTGATTCACTATTTGCCCATCGTGGAGAATTGATTGCTACTGGCTTACTTGAGCGCACTATCCGCAGCATCTCCGCCTTTGGTTTAACTCATGCCACCCTTGATATTCGCGAACATTCAGATGCGCATCACAACGTATTGAAACAACATATGCCTGCTGGTTATCTCGATCTTTCCCACGAAGAAAAATTCCCAGTGCTTATCAAGGAACTTGCATCGAAGACTTTGCTGGATTCAACGAAGCTGGATGCTGCAGGCAAGAAGACCTTCGATACCTTTAAAGCAATTGATGAATTGATTGAGCGCTTTGGATCTGAAGTCATCGAGACTTACATTGTTTCGATGACCAAGGGCGCCGATGATCTAGTCGCTGCCGCAGTTATCGGCAAGGCGGCAGGTTTGGTTGATCTTGATAAGAAGGTCGCCAAGATTGGCTTTGCGCCACTTCTTGAAACTGTTGCCGAACTTCGTGCAGCTGGTGAAATTCTTGAAAAACTTCTTGCCGATCCAACTTATCGCGCACTCGTTGCACTTCGCGGCGATGTGCAAGAAGTCATGCTTGGTTATTCCGATTCAAATAAAGATGCCGGTATCGCAACTAGCCAGTGGGAAATCCACCGCGCACAGCGCACACTGCGCGATGTTGCGATGAAGCACGGCGTAAAACTTCGTTTATTCCATGGTCGTGGTGGTTCGGTCGGTCGTGGTGGCGGACCAACTTACGATGCGCTCGTTGCACTTCCTTGGGGATCAGTTGATGGTCAGATCAAGATGACCGAACAAGGTGAAGTAATCAGCGATAAGTACGCACTTCCAGCCCTTGCTCGCGAAAACGTTGAGCTAACTCTGGCGGCATCACTTGAAGCAACAATTCTTAACCGTGGTCCGCGTCAAAGCCCAGAAGATTTGGCCAAGTGGAATGACTGTATGAATTTAATTAGCGATAACTCTTTTGCACGCTATCGCAAACTAATTGATCATCCCGATCTGCCTGCTTACTTCTACGCCTCAACACCGGTTGAACAACTAGGAAATCTCTTCCTTGGTTCTCGTCCATCACGTCGCCCCGATGCATCAGGTGGACTTGATTCACTCCGTGCGATTCCTTGGGTATTCGGTTGGACCCAATCTCGTCAGATCGTGCCTGGTTGGTTTGGTGTTGGTTCAGGTCTAAAGGCAGCGCGTGAAGCCGGAAATACCGAAGTACTTAAGAAGATGCTTAAGGAATGGCACTTCTTCCATACCTTTATTAGCAATGTTGAAATGACGCTGGCTAAGACTGATCTAGTAACTGCCAAGCGTTATGTTGAAACTCTTGTTCCTGCAGAACTGCACCACTTCCTCGACACAATCACTGAGGAATTTGAGCTAACCGTTAAGGAAATCCTGGCGCTTACTGAAAAAGATGCGCTGCTTGGCGATCAACCAATCTTGGCTCGTACTTTGCAAGTTCGTGATGCTTATCTTTCACCGTTGCATTTGTTGCAGGTTAACTTGCTACATCGAGTGCGCACCGCAGGAGATGCATCAGATGCAATGCTAATCCGTGCGCTCTTGTTAACTATTAACGGCGTTGCTGCCGGTCTTCGTAATACTGGCTGATTTAGGAATTAAACTGCGATTGGGTTAAATCAAGCCCTTTAGCAATAAGTGATTCCACAACATCTGCACCGCGATCAAGAAATTCAGTTAAATCCTTCTTCTCTTCCTTGCTAAATTGCTTTAAAACAAAGTCAGCTGGATCTTGTTGTCCCATGGGACGGCCGATTCCAAGGCGAACTCGGTAATACTCGGCAGTGCCAAATGATGAAGTAAGTGATTTCAAACCATTGT
Source organism: Actinomycetota bacterium (assembly GCA_009700715.1). Classification (GTDB taxonomy): domain Bacteria; phylum Actinomycetota; class Actinomycetes; order Nanopelagicales; family Nanopelagicaceae; genus Planktophila. Next base: position 468 of record WLLM01000112.1, on the reverse strand, counting down.
GGCCGTTATCGCCACCAGCGATCTTGGAACGAATAGCTGCATAAGGAATATCTAACTCGTCATGTAAAACAATTACTTGCTGTGGTTCTACAGAGTAGAAGTTAGCCAGCGCTTTAATTGGTCCACCGGACTCGTTCATGTAGCTCTTGGACTTTGCAAGGATCACCGAAAAAGCATCGACACCGACGCCTAACTTGTAGGCGGCGATGTCGGTGCGTGACTTATGTGTGCTGAGCTTTACGTTGTGACGCTTAGCGAGTTCATCGATAACCATCTGGCCAACGTTGTGGCGAGTGGCCGAATATTGTTCGCCCGGGTTACCGAGCCCAACAACGATCCATGGCGATGTACTCACGAGGTAAAGAGTAAGGCTTAAGCGTCTTTCTTCTCTGCATCAGCTGCTGGTGCCGCTGCTGCATCTGCGGCAGGAGCTGCAACTGCAACTTCTTCAACTGCAGTTGAACGCTC
>WLLM01000111.1 GCA_009700715.1 Actinomycetota bacterium | reverse complement strand
CATACTTGTAGCAAGATCTGCCTCAAGTGCGGGATCTAGATCAGGAATGCCGAATGATGACATTAGCGAAGGAAGGCAGCTGAACTTTGAATAAAGTTAATCAAAGGAGTTGGGTAGATTCCGAGTGCGAATGTTACTACTGCAGATATCGTGATTGTGATCTGTGTGTAGATTGACGGGATTACAACGCTAGTTCCATCTTCGACTGGATCTTTAAAGAACATCAGAACAATTACGCGAATATAGAAGAAGGCTGCGATCGCTGATGAAAGAACACCGGTAATCAAAATTGCTGTTGAGCCACTTTCGTAGGCAGCTGAGAAGATCGAGAACTTTCCGATAAAGCCGCTGGTTAGCGGAATGCCAGCAAATGCGAGCAAGAAGCCAGCAAACGCTGTTGCTACCCAAGGCGAACGCTTTCCGAGTCCGCTCCAACGGTTTAGGTCAGTGACTTCGCCAGCGGAATCGCGAACCAAAGTTACGATTCCGAAAGCGCCAACTGTGGCAACGCCGTAAGCGAAGAGATAGAAGATTGATGCGTTAAGGCCTGACTTATTGAGGGCAACAACACCTGCCAGCAAGAATCCTGCGTGAGCAATTGATGAGTAAGCGAGCATGCGCTTTACATCTCGCTGGGCGATTGCAACAAGTGAGCCAAAGACCATAGTGATAAGTGCGATTGCGATTATCGCTGGACGCCACTGCCAGTAGGCCTCGGCGAATGAAACGTAATAAATACGAAGCATTGCACCGAAGGCGGCAACCTTGGTTGCAGCTGCCATAAATGCAGTAACCGCAGTTGGGGCGCCTTGGTAGACATCTGGTGACCAGGCATGGAATGGAACTGCGCCAACTTTAAAGAGTAAACCGATTGAAAGAAATGCGATGCCGAGCAATAGGTAAATATCATTTCCGGTTCCGCCAATAACAGCAGAGTGGATTCCTGCGAAGGTTACTGATGCTGAGTAACCATAAAGGTAGGCAACGCCCATTAGGAAGAAGGCTGATGCAAAAGCGCCGAGCAAGAAGTACTTAAGCGCTGCTTCCTGAGACATCAAACGACGACGGCGTGATAGTCCAGCTAGCAAATAAAGCGGAAGTGAAAGCATTTCAAGTGCAACAAAAAGAGTTACAAGATCAGTGGCAACCGGGAAGAGGAGCATTCCGGCTACTGCAAAGAGTGTGAGTGGATAAACCTCGGTTACCTTTAGATCTTGCTGAAGTGAAGTGCGTTCTTCATCGGAACCAGGAAGAGCCGCAGCCAGTGCTGTGAAGTTTTCCTGATCAGCCAATAAGAAGACTGCGATGATTGAAATAATCAGAATTGAGCCTTGTAGTAGAACGCCAGCGCCATCAAAGGTCACTGATTCCATTGCTGCTGCTGCAGATGAGCGACCGCGCACCTTGATAAGTGAAGCAAGTGAGAGAACTAGCGTGGCAAGGGTAATAAAGAGTTGTGAAGCAGCGCGTGATGCGCGAGGGCCAAAGGCTTCGACTAAAACACCAAGTAGCGCTCCTCCGAGCACAATCAAAATCGGTGCTAGAAGTGCATAATCAAGTGTTGGGTTTACAAATCTAATCATTACTTGCCCTCACTCATGGTTGGAGCTGGATCGCTAAATCCCTGCTGTGAAACAACGGTCTGCGCTGCTGGATTGATGATCTTTAGCAGCGGTGAAGGATAGAAACCTAGTACGACGATTACAGCAATCACTGGAGCGATCGCAATTTTTTCGCGCAGAGTTAAATCGCTTAAGTTTTCATTTCCAGGAGTCGTTGGCCCATGAAGTGCGCGCTGTACTGGAATCAAAATGTATAGGGCCGCGAGAACGATTCCGAAGGTAGCGATTACTGCGGCTACTGGGTAGCGCGTAAATGTTCCAACGAGAACTAGAAATTCGCTTACGAAACTTGAAAGGCCAGGAAGTGCCAAGCTCGACATACCTGCAATGAAGAATGACCAGGCCATAATTGGAGTAACTCGTTGCAAGCCACCGAAGTCGGCGATCGTTGAAGAGTTACGACGTGAAATCATAAATCCAGCAACCAAGAAGAGCGCTGCTGTTGAGAAGCCGTGGTTGAACATGTACAAAGTTGCACCTGACATACCTTGCGATGTCATCGCAAAAATTCCGAGAGTGATAAATCCGAAGTGCGAAATAGATGTGTATGCGATCAAACGCTTAATATCTTTCGCACCAATTGCAAGGAATGCACCGTAAAGAATTGAGATAACGGCAAGTGTGATGATCAAAGGTGTAAATGTCTTGCTCGCGTTAGGGAACAAAGTCAGGCAGTAACGAATCATTCCGAACGTTCCGACTTTATCGAGCACGCCCAAGAGCAATACTGATGTGCCAGGTGTTGCAGATTTGGCAGCGTCTGGAAGCCAAGTATGAAGAGGCCATACCGGAGCCTTGATCGCGAAAGCGATAAAGAAACCAAGGAATAAGACATTCTCCATCATCGGAGTAAGGACCGTGTGAAGACCAGAAAGCGTTGTGATGTCGAAAGTACGGTTTCCGTAACGAGTAGCCATTACAAAGATTCCGATAATTGAGGCGAGCATCAATAGCCCACCAAAGAGGCTGTAGAGCAAGAATTTAACGGCAGCTGCTGCGCGTTCGCCGGAACCAAAACCACCAATTAGGAAGTAGACCGGGATCAACATCGCCTCGAAGAATACGTAGAACAAGAAAACGTCAGTCGATGCGAAGACGCCGATCATCATTGTTTCGAGTACAAGAAGAAGTGAATAGAAAACCTTAGGGCTCCAACGTCCGCCTTCTGATTCATTCCAACCAGCAACTACAACGATTGGAGTAAGAAGTACTGACATCAAAATCAGAACGAGTGCGATGCCATCGACGCCAAGTGCATACTTGATTCCGAAAGCTGGAATCCATTCGCGGGATTCGACGAATTGGAATCCCTTTGTAGCGAAATCAAAGGCAACAGTCATGTAAATTCCAAGAGCAGCAACCACAATTGTTGTCGCAAGTGCGATCTGCTTGGTTAGCAGCACATTTGTCTTTGGAACAAAGGCAAGAGCTGCAGCGCCGATTAGTGGCACCAACATTGAAAGAGTTAATAGGTTCATATCTGCGAGGTTCACTTTGTTACCACCCAAATCGCCGCGATTAGCGTCGCTGCGCCAATCAGAATAAGAACTGCGTAGCTACGTACGAAACCAGTCTGTGTCTTACGAAGCGTTGACCCAGAACCAAGCGCCATCTTGCCAACTCCGCGAACTGCGCCGTCAACAACTGATTGATCGATCTTAACCAGGACTGAAGTAAGAGCTTGTCCTGGGCGCATGAATAGCGCTTCGTTGATGTCATCTTGAAGCAAGTCGCGACGAGCGATACGAGTAAAGATTGAAACATTTTCTGGCGCAACGTTTTCAACATCAGATAGCTGATATTTCATAACCGCAATGGCGACACCGATTGCGACCGCAACGAGGGCCATGCCAGATACAACGATTGGCGCAAGGAGTTCTTCATGCTCGCCATGGTGCTCAAATAGCGGTTCTAGCCAATTCTTTAAGGCGTTTCCGCGAGATAGCAAGAAACCAGATGCAACTGAACCGATCGCAAGCATTGCCATTGGTAGCCACATCAAGATTGGAGATTCGTGTGGGTGTTGGTTATCGTCCCAACGCTTTGAACTTGTAAAGGTAAGAATCATTACGCGAGTCATATAGAACGCTG
>WLLM01000110.1 GCA_009700715.1 Actinomycetota bacterium | reverse complement strand
GCGTTTAAGACACTTGGTGTTATACGGATATCCGAAGTTGACATGGAAATACCTTACGCACTCTTCTTGCGAAATACTGCCATAAACATGGCATCACTTTGATGGCGATGTGTCCAGAGTGAGAGAGATTTTCCGCGCAGGGCGCCTTCTAGTCCAATTGGTAAATAATCAGCGATATCAATCTGCTCGAGGTCGGTATGCGCTTTAAGGATGTCAGCGACTGCAACCGAAGTCTCTGCAAAGTGCGGAGAGCAAGTTGCGTAAGCAAAAAATCCACCAGCGTTTAATACCGAGATTGCACTGCTGGAAAGCTCTCGTTGAATTTGAGTTAACTCCCGCAAATCTGTGACCTTACGACGCCAACGCACTTCAGGTCGGCGACGCAACGCCCCCAAACCGGTACAAGGTACATCGGCTAAAATTGCATCGAAACTCTCTTCATGGCTAGCGATATCGCGTCCATCTCCCACCCAAACGCGTGCTTTAGCGACTACTTGTCGAACTAATTCAGCGCGAGGCTCGCTAACTTCATTTGCGGTGAACTCGTGACCTGTTTCTTGAGCAATTGCTGAAAGTAGCGCTGCCTTACCACCGGGACCGGCACATAAGTCGAGCCATCTTGGAGAATCCGAAGCAATCTTTGCGAAAATTTGTGCAACCAATTGAGAGCCTTCATCCTGAACTCCAGCACGTCGGCGACGAATTGGCTCAAGCGAATTAGGTATTCCATCAAACTTAATTCCGTAATCAGAGTAATTAGTAGGTGCCCCTCCAAGTTCTATTAACTCTTGCTTAGATGAACGCCCGGGCCACCAGACCAAGGTTGGCGAAGCTGGAATGTTATTGGCGATTAAGGCGGCTTCTACCTCGGTGAAGTCCTTAAGTAAGTCGAAGTAGGCAGAGACGATCCATTCTGGATGAGAGTGAAGTATTGATAGACGATTTACATCATCTTTAACGGCGTGAACTGGTTGCATCCATTCATCAAGTGATTGAGCGCTCATCTTTCGCAACATGGCATTTACGAAAGAGGCCTTCGACTCTCCCAAGACTTTACGAGCCAGCTCTACTGTTGCAGATACCGCGGCATGTGTGGCAACGCGCATCTCAAAGAGTTGATGGGCGCCCATACGGATTACATCAACGATGCCACTATCGACTTCAGACCAGGGACGGTCCGAGATTTGAGCCGCGATGTAATCGTGACGACCTTGCATGCGCAAGGTTCCGTAGAGCAATTCCGTGGCAAAACCTTTATCTCGTTGATCGAATTTCGAATCAGTTAGAGCGCTGGGAAGAAGTAAGTTCGAATATCCCCCACGTTGATTTACTTCTTGTAAAATATCAAATACTAATAAACGTACCGCATCAGGCTTCGGCGATTTAAAGTTACTTTTCATTTAAAACTTTCACCAGGCTTGGGTTGCGCGCCATTTAGCCAAGCGGAAGCGGCCATGGTCGACTTTCCCGCCGCCTTTACATCAATCACTTTAAGTGAACCTTGACCACAGGAAACTATTAACGTTTTCTCGACAACGGCAATCTCACCTGGCTTACCTGCTGTGTCCGGTCCGATAGATACGCGCTCGATTCGAATAACGGATTCACGAAAAGTGGTCCAAGAACCAGGGCTAGGAAAGAAAGCTCTTATCTTTCGATAAATGACTTCTGCCGGCAAAGACCAATCAATTCGTCCTTCATCTTTACTTAATTTCTCAGCTCGTGTGGATCCAGTGGTTTCCTGCATCTTCGGAGTATTACCTTGAACGATTGCAGAAATTGTCTCAAGAACAACAGGCGCCCCAAGCACGGCTAGATCTTTCAAAAGACTAGCGCTCGTGGCATCGGAACCAATTTCTACACTTAACTGTTTGAAGATTGGCCCGGTGTCCATTCCTTTATCTAACTTAAAGACCGTTACGCCAGTTGTCTCATCACCAGACTCGATAGCGCGTTGAACTGGCGCAGCACCACGCCATCTTGGAAGGAGGGAGAAATGTAAATTAATGAATCCGAACTTAGGTAAATCCAGGATCTCTTGTCGAATAATCATGCCGTAACCGATCGTAATTATCAGATCAAAGCGTCCTGCAATCTGCGCCAGCTCATCCTGAGATTCTGGTTTATACAAAGCGATTTTATTTTGAACCGCCCAAGTGGCTACCGCAGACTCTTTCAGTGAAAGGCCGCGTCCCGCAGGTCGATCAGGTTGAGTGATGACAGCCGATAGTTGGTGTCCGCTTTTTAGAAGAAGTTCTAGGGTTGGGATCGCTACTTCCGGCGTTGCCGCCACTGCTATCTGCACTAAATACTCTTACCGAACATATTGTGTGGTGAAACTTTTATAACCGGATCGTTGGAGGTTGCAAACCATTCAGATTCGCGAATCTCTTTCATCGCAAGTTTGCGATTCTCTTGCGAGAGACGATCAATAAATACAATCCCATCGAGGTGATCGGTTTCATGTTGAAGACAACGCGCTAATAACTCGGTTCCTTCTACAGTTACGGGTTCACCATGCATATTAAATCCCTTGGCCACTGCACGAAATGCGCGTGGAGTTTCATAACTTAAGGCGGGGAAAGACAAGCATCCTTCTTCGCCGTCCTGCATCTCTTCACTTAAATCAAGGCTGGGGTTGATCAAATGTCCAAGCGCGTCATCTATATCCCAAACAAATACCCGAAGCGGAACACCTATCTGCGGCGCAGCCAGCCCTGCTCCAGGAGCCTCCAGCATGGTGTCTGTTAAATCCTTAACAAGTGTTCGCAACTCTTTATCAAAGTCGATCACAGGCGATGCCGGCGTTGTTAGTACAGGGTCGCCAAAGAGCCGGATCGGTTGAATGGACATGCGTTAAGTCTATCTTAGGAGACGTAAGAACTACGAAAGTGAGTACGGATCTATTCGTACTTGTAATGGATCCTTCTTGGTAACTGCCCGATGCTTTATATATTCCCGCAGAAAATCGGTTAAACGATCGAAATCACTTAACGCCGTGGTCAAAATTATCCTTGCGCTTTCATTGTTACGAATCGATGGGCCAAGAATTTTCGTGGATTCGGGGATTCGCTGATCAAGTAAGGCTTTCTTAAACCCATCAGCGATAGAGCTCGCCTCTTTGAGGAAGACATCAAGAGTTACGGCTCTACTAAATGGTGGAAGTTGCAGTTCACTAAGTTCAGCCAATTCGCGCTTATACATATGTGCCGGGTTCCAAGTAGATAGCGCAGCGAGTATCGGATTACTGGGATCAATGGCAACCAAGACATCTCCCCCATCTTTTACCTTACTGGAAGCTTCAAAGAACGCTTCGCGAGATCGCTCCTGTCCTCGTAAATCTGAGTAAGAAAAGAATGATCCGCCTTCGAGTAATACGACGGCGCTGTAACCATTTGTATAACGTGGGGCCATTCCGGGCGTTGCTATGACCAACGACCGGCGGTCAGATATCTCTCGTACTGTTGTGTCTGCATCTGAATTTACAACTACATATCCAGGAAAAGCGCGCCCAATTTCTTCCCCGTGGCGTATTGCCCCTCGGCCTAGAAGAACCAATTTATCTTCACGGCACCAATTACAAACCCAAGGGGTATACATCTTTGCGCAATGTACACATTCGGGCGGGGCGCCCTGACTTCTGCGGGAGAGTTTTCCTCCGCAAGCACAGGTGGCCAAGTTCTTACATTTCTTACACATTAACGCACTTGCATAACCTTTTT
>WLLM01000011.1 GCA_009700715.1 Actinomycetota bacterium | reverse complement strand
GGAGTAGTTGCAGAAGCTATGGCAGCGCTTGTTTTAGCTGAAGCGGTACTCGAGAAATTCGGCGGAGATGGCGTCTCTGAAACTCGTCGCAATTTTGAAAACTATATGAGCAACCTACGATTTAGGTAGGGGATATGTCAGAGAAACTAGCCGCCTCTTACATCTTGATTGGTCCTCCTGGATCGGGTAAATCAACGATCGGCAAAGCGTTAGCCAGATCTCTCGGAGTTAAATTCTCCGACACGGATTCCCTTATCGAGGCCGAAGTCGCAATGCCGATCTCCCAGATTTTCATTGATAAGGGTGAACCTTGGTTTAGAGAAGTTGAAGCCCGAATCGTTGCGCGCGAAATTGAACAAGCCAATGGAGTACTTTCACTTGGCGGGGGAGCGCCACTATCTGAGGTCGCCCAGAAAGCGATAATCAGTTCAAGCGCCAAAATTGTCTATCTCGATATATCACTTTCTGCCGCCGCTCCTCGCGTGGGCTTTAATCGTGATCGTCCATTGTTATTAAATAATCCACGTGCTGCGTGGCAAGCGCTGATGGAGAAACGTCGACCTATATACCTCTCTCTTGCAACACAGGTAATTCTCGTTGATAACCTTTCTCCGAAAGAGATCGTTGAAGCGATCATCAGCGGTAATGAAATTTCAGAAGATAAGGTCGGGCAATGAGCGAAGTTTTGGTTCGTGCTGAACGCGATTATGTAGTCGAAGTTGGTTCAGATTGGCTCATCTCTCTTAAGAACGCGTGTGAGAATCGTCAGAGAGTCGCCTTGATCATCTCAGATGCCTTTAAAGAACGGTTTTCTGATTTAGAACTTGGAAATTGCGAAGTATTTACCTTTGCCATTGGCGATGGCGAAGCAGGAAAAAGTTCTGAAACTTTGCTCAAGGTTTGGAGTTGGCTAGGCGCTGCAGGCTTTACGCGTAGCGACCTGATTGTTGGAATCGGCGGAGGAGCGGTTACGGATTTCGCTGGCTTCGCCGCAGCGACTTGGTTGCGCGGCCTTGATTGGATAGCGATTCCAACCACTGTTGCCGGTGCGGTTGATGCGGCTATCGGAGGAAAGACGGCAATCAATAGCGATTACGGCAAGAATTTGATTGGGTCATTTCATAGCCCAATAAAGGTTGTTATAGATCTAAATTGGTTAACAACTCTTTCTGATCGTGATTTCGCAGCTGGATTGGCTGAGGTCGTCAAAGCGGGATTCATCGCAGACGGTGAAATTCTCAACTTACTTCGAGGTAAAGATATCCAAGCGGTTCGATCGAATCCAGTATTGGTTCAGGAGTTGATCGAGCGTTCGGTGAAGGTAAAAGCCGAAGTTGTATCTATTGATTTCAAAGAATCTTTCGCCAGAGAGGCCCTCAATTACGGACATACTTTGGGTCATGCGGTAGAGCTCGATGCAAATTACTCGCTACGACACGGGGAATGTGTTTCGATTGGAATGGCTTTCATTGCACAGTTGCAACTTGATCTAGGTCTGATATCTCAAGATTTAGCCGATGATCACATTAAGATTTTGTCCGATCTGGATCTGCCAACTACTTACAAGCGTGTAAGTTGGTCGAAACTCATGGCACATATGGCAGTCGATAAAAAATCCCGCGGAAAGACCTTACGATTCGTTACCATTAGCGAGATCGGTAAGACTGAAAGACTGGAAAATCCAGACCCGCAAGTTCTCTATTCCGCGTTTGAAAAGGTGAGCTCATGAACGTTCTAGTAATCAATGGCCCTAATTTGGCACGACTAGATATTCGTGATTCTGCGATCTACGGAGATATGGCCTATCCGCAACTGGTTGCCCACATCAACGAGGCCGCGAAAACTCAAGGATTTTCAGCCGATGTACGTCAGAGTGATGATGAAGCGACGATCATTTCCTGGCTACACGAGGCTGCCGACAACAAGTTACCGGTAATCATCAACCCTGCCGCCTTTACACATTACTCATATGCAATACGTGATGCCGTTGAACTTGTGAAATCACCAGTTATTGAAGTTCATCTTTCCAACCCACTTGCTCGTGAAGAATTTAGACATACCTCGGTTATTTCTGGTGTAGCAAACGGAACTATTGGTGGCTTCGGTCCTAATTCTTATGTTCTCGCGCTTATCGCCTTGAAGGCGCTGCTCGCCTAAAAGTTCGGGTAAACTTGCCCACATCGCCTTCGAGAACCGAAGGCCAGCCGAGTTAGACCCAATTAACTTTGGTTCGCTGTTGGTTGAAAATAGTACGTCGAACGACGTGAACTGGAGTTTCTCGTGGCAACAACAAATGATCTCAAAAATGGCATGACTTTAGATATCGAAGGTCAGCTATGGACGGTAGTCGAGTTCCAGCACGTTAAACCAGGTAAGGGTCCAGCCTTCGTTCGCACAAAGCTAAAGCAAGTTATGACTGGCAAAGTTGTTGATAAGACATTTAACGCTGGCGTTAAAGTTGATATTGCAATACTAGAAAAGCGTGAAATGAACTTCCTGTACAAGGAAGGCGAAGATTTCGTATTTATGGATAATAAGACCTTTGATCAAATGAATATCTCTGCAGCAACTGTCGGCGAATCAGCCAAGTACATGTTGGAGAACACCGAAGCGATCGTTGCGATTCACGAAAATAACCCTCTCTATATCGAACTTCCAGCTTCTGTAACTCTTACTGTCACTTACACCGAGCCTGGACTACAAGGCGATCGTTCTTCAGGTGGAACAAAGCCAGCTACCGTCGAAACCGGAATTGAGATTCAGGTCCCGCTCTTTATCAAGCAAGATGAGAAAGTTTTGGTTGATACACGCGATGGGTCTTATTTGGGTCGCGCCAACTAGTGTCAGCTCGCAGCAAAGCTCGTAAACAGACTCTAGATATTCTCTACGAGTCAGATATTCGAGGATCAAACCCGCTAGATATTCTCACCTCACGTGATGTCACTGAAGAAGGACCTGATGCTCGTCCGATTCGTGATTACACGCGAGAGCTCATTACTGGAGTATCAGAACATCGCCGCAAAATTGATGAATTAATTGCTACCTATGCCCAAGGCTGGGATATGGATCGCTTGCCGGCGGTAGATCGAAATATCATGCGCTTGGCGCTCTTTGAAATTCTTTGGAGCGATGGATTAGCTGATGCGATTGCGATAGATGAAGCGCTGGTATTGGCAAAAGAGCTTTCTACCGATGAGTCTGCGGGATATATTCATGGAGTACTTGGCCGTATCGCATCGATTAAAGATGGTTTGGCCCTGTAATTAAAATTTTTTCTGCAATCCATCTCTGAAGCAGATCATGTCCGGGCTTTCCAATAAGTAAAGTCAATGTATCAAAATCACTTTTGCGCAGTGATAAAACTTCGCCATTCCAATCTGATCTTCGAGCTGAAATAGCTTTTAGATATCTACTTAGAAAGACCAGATCGGTATCGCTGTAATGCTCGGCTAGATTGCTAATCTTGCGAAGATCGAAGACCATATCGAGCTCTGAATTTGTTGAAACTCTGGCTGACTCAGAAATCAGTTCAGTGACAGGTATATTAAATAAATTGGCGATCTCAATCGTGCGCGCCAGTGAGATCGCGCGGGTTCCGCGTTCATAAGAACCCATCACCACCGCCTTGATTCGTCCTTGTGATAGTTGCTCGATGTCATGGAGGGTAAGGGCGCGAGATTTTCGATATCTTCGGATTCGGGCGCTCACGCTCGATGGGGTTGGCTGAGTAAACGCGGCTTGGCTATCTCTTTGAGTCATTGCGCCAAGGTAGGTTAGTAGGCGAGTTCGGCCCCGTGGCTATCCACAGGGAGTCCTAATTTCGGTGTAATATCAGCCAACATCCTTTAACGACCCGTCCTGCGAGGCGGGGAAGGAGATTTACGATGAGTCTTGCCCTGCCTGCGCCAGATATAACGCGTGCAATTACCCGCATCTCCCATGAAATTCTGGAACGCAACTCTGGTTCTGAATCCATAACCTTGCTCGGAATTCCGACCCGTGGTGCCCATTTAGCAAAACGTATAGCTGCGATTATCGAAGGTATCGAAAAAGTTCCAGTCCAAGTCGGAACTCTCGATATCACCTTGCACCGTGATGATCTGCGGATGCGCCCGCCGCGAGCTCTAATGCCCACAGTGATTCCATCACTTGGTGTTGAAGGCAGAAATGTAATCCTGATCGACGATGTTCTCTACTCAGGCAGAACGATTCGAGCCGCCTTGGATGCTTTAGGTGAAATTGGTCGTCCAAAGAGCGTGCAGCTAGCAGTCCTTGTCGATCGTGGCCACCGTGAACTTCCTATTCGCGCAGATTTTGTTGGTAAAAACCTTCCGACCTCGGTTGATCAAAGCGTCGTGGTTCATCTAAGCGAACTCGATGGTAGCGATGAAGTTTTAATTGAAGGCGGTGCAAAATGAAGCATCTTTTATCGATCAACGATATTTCTAAAGCTGAAGCGATTGCGATTTTAGATACTGCACAAGAGCTAGCCCGCGTAAGCGATGGCCCAATGAAGAAACTTCCCACACTTCGTGGTCGCACGATTGTAAATCTCTTTGCCGAGGATTCGACTAGAACTCGTATCTCATTCGAAGCTGCGGCTAAGAGATTATCCGCTGATGTAATCAACTTTTCAGCAAAAGGTTCAAGTATTAGCAAAGGCGAATCTCTAAAAGATACGGCGCAAACTTTGCAAGCAATGGGAGCAGATGCTGTAATTATTCGCCACGGTGCATCCGGTGCCGCGCAGCGTCTAGCAGATTCGAAGTGGATGTCGGGCGCAGTTATTAATGCTGGCGACGGTACTCACGAACATCCCAGTCAGGCACTTCTAGATGCCTTCACTATCCGTAAGCATCTAGCGAAATCTGCGGAAGATTTGACTGGCATTAAAGTTGTAATCGTTGGAGATGTCCTGCATTCGCGAGTTGCTAGATCAAACGTTCTTCTACTCTCCAAACTAGGCGCGGATGTAACTTTGGTGGCGCCACCTACGTTGCTTCCAGTTGGTGTGGAAAGTTGGCCTTGCAATATTTCCTACGACTTCGACGCTGCGCTCGTTGGGGCAGATGCAGTAATGATGTTGCGCATTCAACTTGAGAGAATGTCTGAAATGTTCTTCCCGAACGCTCGTGAATATTCACGTTACTTTGGACTAAACGGTGATCGCGTAAAGTCTCTGAAACCATCAACACTGGTCATGCACCCGGGTCCGATGAATCGTGGTTTAGAGATCACTGCAGATGCTGCCGATGGAGCTCGATCAGTTATCGTCGAGCAAGTCTCCAACGGTGTCAGCGTACGAATGGCAATTTTATATATGTTGTTAGCAGGGGCTCCAGAGGGTGATCTAATCGGAACCAATAGAGAGATGGGAGTTCTGTAATGAGCGCATCGAATTCAAATTTCCTATTAACTGGATTAACACTTTCTGATGGAACTTCCTCTGATATTCAGATTGCTGGGGGAGTTATCACCGCAATCGGAAAGTCACTTCCTAAGAATTCGGATGATCAAGTGATTAACTTCAATGGATCAGTTGTTCTGCCAGGGCTTGTTGATCTTCATACCCATCTGCGTGAACCTGGAAAAGAGGATGCTGAGACAGTCTTATCCGGTTCGATGGCGGCTGCGAAGGGCGGATACGTTGCAATTTCGGCGATGGCTAATACTTCGCCGGTTGCCGATACTGCTGGCGTGGTTGAACAAGTATTTGCACTCGGTCAAAGCGCCGGATTCGCAGATGTATTTCCGATCGGTGCAGTTACACAAGGTTTAAATGGAGAGGCGCTTTCGGAAATCGGTGCCATGGCTGATTCCAATGCACGCGTCCGAGTTTTTAGCGACGATGGAAACTGTGTCCACGATCCGCTAGTCATGCGCCGCGCACTGGAATATGTAAAGAAATTTGGCGGCGTAATTGCTCAGCATGCGCAGGAACCAAGCTTGACCAAAGGTGCACAGATGAATGAAGGTGAGATTTCATCTCGTCTTGGACTTAAGGGATGGCCAGCTGTTGCAGAAGAAGCGATCATCGCAAGAGATGTTTTATTGGCAGACCATGTGCAATCTCGTTTACATATTTGCCATTTAACAACGGCTGGAGGGGTTGAGATTATTCGTTGGGCAAAGGCGCGCGGTATTAATGTGACAGCCGAAGTTACGCCGCATCATCTGCTTTTGACAGACGAATCCGCAACAAGTTACGACCCAATTTTTAAAGTTAATCCGCCACTTCGCACACAACGTGACGTTGAAGCTCTACGGGAAGGACTGGCCGACGGCACTATCGATATCGTTGCAACTGATCATGCGCCGCATCCTGCCGAAAACAAAGAGTGTGAATGGCAAGAGGCCGCCTTTGGAATGCTTGGGTTAGAAAGTGCCTTATCGATCGTAAATCAGACTATGGTTCAAACCGGACTAATGAATTGGGAAAGCGTGGCCGATCGCATGAGTTATGCACCGGCTCGAATTGGACGATATGAGAACCACGGTCAAAAGATCGCCATTGGTGCGCCTGCACATCTAACTGTGATTAACCCGACCCAGACTTACCGCGTGGATCGCGACCTAGTTGCCTCGCGCAGTCGCAATACTCCGTTCCATGGAATGGAGTTAACTGGGGTAATTCAGGGAACTTTCTTCCGTGGCTTGCCCACCTTTCTCGCCGGCAAACTAACATCTATTCATAACCAAGCGATACAGAGCAATGGAATTCAAAACGAAGGAGGTACTGCCAAGTGAGTAAGGCATACCTCGTTTTAGATGATGGTCGAATATTTGAAGGAAAGCCTTGGGCTGCAACAGGTCGCACATTTGGCGAAGCGGTATTTCAAACAGGAATGACTGGTTATCAGGAGACTCTTACTGATCCTAGTTACCACCGCCAAGTTGTTGTGATGACAGCGCCCCACATCGGAAATACTGGAGTTAACTCTTTTGATAACGAATCTAAGAAAATCTGGGTTGCTGGATTCGTCGTAAGAAATCCCTCGACGCTGACGAGTAACTGGCGAAGTGAGAACGATCTGGAAGCAGAGTTAATCAGCCAAAATATCGTCGGCATACAAGGTATCGATACTCGAGCGCTTACGCGTCATCTCCGCGATCGCGGCGCGATGCGCGTTGGTATTTTTTCTGGTGAAGATTTATCGAAGGAAGAGATGGTTGTTGAGGTTAGAAAGACATCGCAAATGAGCGGAGCTTATTTGAGCGAAGATGTGTCAACAAAAGAGACTTATATAGTTCCCGCAATAGGCGATAAGAAATTCAAGGTTGCGGCTATTGATCTTGGCATAAAGGGCGCTACACCAAGGGCCCTTGCTCAAAGAGACGTCGAAGTCCATGTTATGCCTTATAACTCAACGCTTGCAGAAATTTTGGCTATCAACCCGGATGGCGTTTTTCTATCAAATGGTCCGGGGGATCCAGCGACGATGAATGATGTTGTTGATCTTGTCCGAAATATCTTGCTAGAGCAAATTCCTATCTTCGGAATTTGTTTTGGGCACCAAATCTTGGGAAGAGCGTTGGGTTTTGAAACTTATAAATTGCAATTTGGTCATCGCGGCATTAACCAACCTGTTCTGGATAAACGCACTGGAAAAGTGGAGATCACCGCACACAACCACGGGTTTGCAATTAAAGCTCCCACTGAAGGTACATTCAATACAGTCTTTGGTGCAGGTGAAGTGACCCATGTTGGGCTAAACGATGGCGTTGTTGAAGGTTTGCAGTTGTTAGAACGTGGAGCATTTAGTGTTCAATACCATCCAGAAGCTGCCGCTGGTCCGCACGATGCGGCTTACCTTTTTGATCGCTTTATTGATCTGATGGTTGAGTATCCTCGAGCGAAGGTGGCTATCTAATGCCTCGCGATAATTCGATTAAAAGCGTTCTGGTAATTGGTTCTGGTCCAATTGTTATCGGCCAAGCTTGCGAATTCGATTACTCAGGAACTCAGGCATGTCGCGTACTTCGCGCCGAAGGAATCCGAGTAATTCTTGTAAATTCAAATCCTGCAACGATCATGACTGATCCTGAGTTTGCCGATGCAACATATATAGAACCGATTACCCCGGAATTTATCGAGAAAATTATTGCTAAGGAACGACCTGATGCAGTCCTTGCAACGCTTGGCGGCCAGACCGCGCTTAATGCGGCAATCGGACTTCATAAGGCCGGCACTTTGCAGCGCTATGGGGCGCAATTAATTGGCGCCGATGTAGATGCGATTGAACGTGGTGAGAATCGTGAAATATTCCGATCTATTGTTGAAAAAATCGGTGGAGAATCTGCTAAATCAATAATTTGTCACACGATGGAGGAAGTCATTGCCGGTGCGGCGATTCTGAATTATCCAGTCGTTATTCGCCCGTCATTTACGATGGGTGGTCTCGGATCAGGAATCGCTTTTGATGAAGAGAATTTGCGACAGATTGCCGGAGCGGGATTGCGCCATAGCCCAACCTCTGAAGTACTTCTAGAAGAATCTATTTTGGGTTGGAAAGAATATGAACTAGAAGTAATGCGAGATCATCTCGATAACGTAGTGATTGTCTGCAGTATTGAAAATATCGATCCGATGGGAGTCCATACCGGCGACTCAATCACGGTAGCACCAGCGCTTACGCTTACCGATGTCGAGTTTCAAAAGTTGCGTAATCTATCGATTGATATTATTCGCGAAGTAGGCGTTGCAACAGGTGGATGCAATATCCAATTCGCAGTCAATCCTGATAATGGGCGAATTATTGTCATCGAGATGAATCCTCGAGTTTCTCGATCAAGCGCCTTAGCTTCTAAAGCCACGGGTTTCCCAATCGCTAAGATCGCTACAAAATTGGCGATTGGATACACTCTTGATGAGATCAAGAATGACATTACCCAAGTTACGCCCGCATCTTTTGAACCAACGCTTGATTACATAGTTGTAAAGGCGCCACGTTTTGCATTCGAAAAATTTGCTGATGCAGATCCACGTCTAACTACGACGATGAAGAGCGTCGGCGAAGCGATGGCAATCGGTCGTTCTTTCCCAGAAGCGCTTATGAAGGCGCTGCGTTCCTTAGAGCGCAAGGAAGCAATCTTTACTTTCCCTAGTGATATATCCAAGATCGATCTTCCTCACCTTTTGAAAGCAATGACTATTCCAACGGAATATCGACTACAACAAGTTCAGCAAGCGCTCTGGGCCGGTGCTGCAATGGAGGATGTATTTAACGCAACCAAGATTGATCGCTGGTTCTTGCACCAACTACAAATTATCAATGAGCGAGCCCGCGAAATCGCCCAACCAGGTGAAATAAGTGAGGAGTTTCTCCGTAACGCTAAGGAGATGGGTTTCTCGGATCTGCAGATCGCTGCGCTTCGCGGCACCACTGATGAAGATATTCGCAAGGCGCGCTATCACTTTGGGGTACGACCGGTTTATAAGACTGTTGATACCTGCGCTGCCGAATTTGAAGCTTTCACTCCATATCATTATTCAAGCTATGAAGAAGAGACAGAAGTCCGTTCTCGAACTAAGCCTGCAGTAATAATTTTAGGCAGTGGTCCAAATCGTATTGGGCAAGGCATCGAGTTCGATTATTCATGTGTGCATGCCTCGTTTACCTTACGTGAAGCTGGTTTTGAAACGGTAATGATCAACTGCAACCCAGAGACTGTATCTACGGATTACGACACTTCAGATCGCCTTTACTTTGAGCCGCTAACACTTGAAGATGTTCTGGAAGTCGTTCATGCGGAAACACTTGCTGGACCAGTACTTGGAGTTATAACTCAATTGGGTGGTCAGACACCGTTAGGACTTGCCGCTGGTTTAAAGGCTGCTGGCGTAACAATTCTTGGCACATCTCCTGATGCGATCAACTTGGCAGAAGAACGTGGCGCCTTCGGTCAGGTTCTTGCAGAACAATCACTTCGCGCACCTGAGTTTGGAATGGCTGCTTCGCAGATGGAAGCGCAAGAGATTGCTACACGAATTGGTTACCCAGTTTTGGTTCGTCCCTCATTCGTATTGGGTGGCCGTGGTATGGAGATCGTCTATGACGATGCAGCGCTTGCGGGATTTATCTCTAGAGCCACCGATATCACTCCTGATCATCCAGTTCTGGTAGATCGCTTCTTGGATAGCGCTATTGAATTAGATGTCGATGCTCTTTACGACGGAGATGAGCTATTCCTGGGTGGAATTATGGAACATATTGAAGAGGCGGGAATTCACTCCGGCGATAGCGCCTGCGTTCTACCTGCGATGACAATTACACCTGCGCAGCAGAAAGCAATTAGAGAGGCAACTCTTAAAATCGCGCAAGGGGTCGGTGTACTTGGCCTGATAAATATTCAATTCGCGATGGCCGAAGATATTCTCTATGTTCTTGAAGCAAATCCGCGCGCGTCACGAACTGTTCCATTTGTAAGCAAAGCTACTGGCGTTGCACTTGCTAAGGCTGCGGCGCGTATCTCTATGGGAACAAAGATCTCCGAACTTCGCGGCGAAGGACTTCTTCCCGCCAGTGGTGACGGTGTAGCAAAAGGAATCTCAGTAAAAGAAGCGGTACTTCCCTGGAACCGTTTCCGACGTACAGATGGACGTGGGGTTGACGCAGTTCTGGGGCCAGAGATGCGCTCCACTGGTGAGGTAATGGGTATCGCTGAAAGTTTCGGCGAAAGCTATGCAAAGAGTCAGATCTCTTCTTTCGGTCCACTACCTAAAACCGGAACAGTGTTTATCTCGCTCGCCGATAAAGATAAGAGCGCCGGTCTTGCGCCCGCCCGTGCATTCTTGCAGTTAGGATTTAAATTGATTGCAACTGGTGGCACAGCTGATTTCTTAGCAAAGAACGATATTTTGTCGCAGAAGATCCGTAAGAATTCGGAAGGTACAGGACCTCTAGGGGAGCGAACTATCGTCGAACTACTAAATAGCGGAGAGGTTGATTTAGTTACCAACACCCCAGTAGGCCGTGGAACCCGCGCTGATGGTTGGGCGATTCGTACCGCTGCAGTTCAACGTTCTATTCCGTGCATAACAACTACGGCAGGGTTTAGCGCCGCAGTTGAAGGTATTAAAGCGTTACAACGTGGTGAGTTATCTGTTCTTCCAATTCAAGAGTGGCTCAAGAAATAATGTCGACTATAAACCGCGGGGCATCCCATATCAGCGCCACAGTTCTTGGCAATAAACGAGTTGGCCAGTATCACCAGATCTTGTTGGGTGTGGGTGAGCTAGTTAAGAGTTGTCGTCCCGGAAATTTCGTGGCAATTAAAGTTGGCGGAGATACATCACGCATGGTTCTACGTCGCGCGTTTGCTATTTCGCGAGTGTCAGAAAGTGCCTCATTCGGTGGGACCATGGAGTTAATTGTTGCTCCACACGGCAGCGGTTCGCAGTGGCTATGTTCGCAACCCGAAGGTGCAGAGGTAGATATCGTCGCACCCCTAGGAACCGCATTCGGAATCCCAACAGCGCCTGTCAAAGCGCTATTAGTTGGCGGAGGTTATGGTTCAGCGCCACTCTTTGGCCTAGCAGAAGTATTGAAAGCGCGCGGATGCAAAGTCGATATGTTGTTGGGTGCATCCACTGGTGGAAAGATTTATGCACCGATGGAAGGTAAGCGCTCTGTAAATTCTCTAAAGATTTACACCGAAGATGGAACTATGGGAGAAACCGGACGCGTGACGGAGCCGATCGTAGATCTGATTTCTTCTGGCGCTGTTGATGTTATCTATTCTTGCGGTCCAATGGGAATGCTCTCTGCCATTTCGAAATTGACCGAAGGTACGGATGTAGTTCACCAGTGCGCTGTTGAAGAAGCGATGGCTTGTGGAATTGGTATCTGCATGACTTGTGTATTGCCGGTTAAAGGCGAGGATGGCACGATTTCAATGTTACGTTCTTGTATTGACGGTCCAGTAATGGATGGTGCCGATGTCCAATGGCATTTAGTCGGACAAACTCCGCAGGTGCATTCATGACCGTAATTAACTCAGATACCTTCGATTTTTCTACAACTCTTGGTAATGCTTACTTTGCAACACCGATTTTTACAGCAAGTGGATGTGCTAGTTCTGGCAAAGAGTTAGCGCAGTTCTTCCCGCTACGAGATATAGGTGCAGTTGTAACAAAATCTGTTATGAATAAGCCGCGCCATGGCCGCCCAACGCCGCGCATGGCTGAAACTCCTTCTGGAATGTTAAATTCGATTGGCCTGCAAGGCCCTGGCATCGATGCTTTCTTGGCGAAGGATGTTCCATGGTTGGTTGAGGAAAAGGCGAGAGTAATTGTTTCGATCGCCGGAGAGACTGTCGAAGAGTATGCAACGCTAGCTCGCAAAGTACGTTCCACGCCTGGGATTAGCGCACTCGAAGTCAATATTTCTTGTCCTAATGTTG
>WLLM01000109.1 GCA_009700715.1 Actinomycetota bacterium | reverse complement strand
CGCCTTGGCGACGGATAACGATTCCTTGGAAGACCTGGATACGGCTCTTGCTACCTTCGATAACGCGAACGTGGATCTTGAGTTCATCTCCAGCGCGAAATTGTGGGATGTCATGGCGAAGTGACTTCGCATCAACGGCATCAAGAATGTTCATCGTATGGTCCTCATCTATTTCTTTAAGCGTTTACAAGCGCAACTAAAAGTGCCGCGCAGACTGCGTATCTTGCCACAGAAGGGGGTCTGAGCGTAAATCGGCCAATTCCCCCGTGACCAAGCCCCGTTCAGCCAAGGCTCGCCCTGCCCTACTTTCTCACCCGCTGCGGGTATTCTCGCCCACATGACCGAGCTACGCCTAACCGGCAAGACCCCCGACGGGGTGCATCTCGCGCTCACCGATAACGATGGCAACGAACACACTTTGCGTATCAGCGACACCCTTCGCGCCACCGTTAACCAACCACGCCTGACCTCTGTCCCAGTTGGAGATGAAAACGAAGTGATGAGCGTAAAAGAGATTCAGCGTCGCTTGCGCGCTGGCGAAACTATGGAAGTCATCGCGCGCGATGGAAATATTTCAGTTGATAAAGTCGAACGATTCTCTGGTCCAATTTTGCAAGAGCGTTTATTTATCATCGATCAAGTGCACGCGCTTACTCCGCGTCGTGAAGGTAAAGATATCGCCAAGGATGCGCCGACATTTCTCGACATTGTTATTTCAAAGTTGGCTCCACGTGGAGTAGATATCGACGCTATTGATTGGAACACTTGGCGTTTAGAAGATGGCACTTGGACGATCGAACTTCACTATCCAAATCGCGATGGCGTTGGATCAGCGCAGTTCTCATTCGACACCAACCGTCGTTCAATTACTCCACTCGATGACAACGCAGCTTGGATGACTGGCGAAGAAGCACCTGTTCGTCGTATCGAACCAGGTTTGGTTTATGCCGAACCTTCACATCCTTCACGAATCGAAGAGCGCACCGAACCACGCGAACCAATTCGTATTGATAGCGCACCAGTTCGCAGCATCTCTTCAATTCTCGATGATC
Organism: Actinomycetota bacterium; assembly: GCA_009700715.1. Taxonomy (GTDB): domain Bacteria; phylum Actinomycetota; class Actinomycetes; order Nanopelagicales; family Nanopelagicaceae; genus Planktophila. The sequence goes on along the minus strand of WLLM01000109.1, from coordinate 2,696 downwards.
TTCCAGATAACGATCCAACTGATGAAGAGTTCGAAGCCGAGATCAACCGCGAGACACCACGTTTGGTTTCTATCCGTGAAACTCCAGCACCTGGAGATAGCCAAGATGGAATTACTGCGCGCGCCAAAGTTCCTTCATGGGATGAAATTATGTTTGGTCGCAAAACAACCGAAGAACCAACTCCCGAAAACTAGATTAATTAAATAAGTCCGCGACGGGGCTTATCTTTGTAACTCTGCCCGGAAGTTCCATTCCGTTAAAGGAAGCATTTAAATCATCAATTAGTACGCTGGCTTTAACTTGGCCAGAATCCCATTGGTAATCACTGGTCGTGTGCGCATCCTCGATGAGTGTTACGTCATAACCGCGATCTAGTGCGCCATGAGAAGTAAATCGGACACAGTTATTAGTTTGGGCACCCGTGATGTAAAGATGGCCGACGCCTAACTTGCTCAGCTCTTCTTCTAAAATTGTTGCTTCAAATGAGTTGCGATAGAGCTTTCCGACTTTTGCTTCACCCGCAGCTGGAACTAGTTCGGGAACGATCTCCCACTCCGTCGATCCAATAGCCATCCATTCATCGGAATGCTGAATCCAAATAACGGGAACTCCGGCAGCACGTGCTTTAGCGACTGCGGTGTTGATATTGGCAACTATCTCATCGCGCTTATATGCATCAGGAACAACGCCATTTTGTACATCAATTACTAGTAGCGCTGATTTATCGCGGCCGGATATTGAACTCATGGCGCAATATTACTCAACTGTCGCAGTCAAGAGCGGTACAAAACTTTCAACATCCGTTGCTCCGCCGTGGTGACCAACCATTGCACCTTCTTGTTTTTCACGTTCGGCTTCGATCAAGATCATCTCTCCGTGGGCAATTGCAATTACATCGCCCATGCGATCAGCGGCATCGAGTGAAACTTCGCCGCCAAATAAACCGGCAGCGATCGCATCGCTGCGTAGATAAATAGCGGCCTTCTCCCCCAAGTATTCTTCCCAGCGAGATGCCACTTCCTTATGTGCATTGAGTGGTGCACCTTCTGCCAGATAAAGATGACGTGCACGTGGTTCGCCGGCGATAGTTGCGATATCAATTGCTAAGTCATTGTCTTGACCGATAACTATCTTTTCGCCAACGTTAATCATGCCGTGATCAGCGGTTAACCAAATTCTGGTTTTACGTGGAAGTTTGTTAAGTAGCGTCGCGACTAGTTGATCGATTGCTACAAGGGCGGCCAGCCACTTATCTGAACCAACGCCATCGCTGTGGCCAGCAACATCTAGCTCATTTACATATAGATAAACAAAGGATGGTGAAGCGCTAAGTGCTTGTACCGTCTCGGTTACGAGATCTTCATGGATATTTGCACCGCGATATTTGGCACCGCGAAAGACTGCCCGGGTAAAGCCAGTATCTTCATAACGCTTTGCCGCTACGTGAGTGACGCTGATATCGGCGGCAGTTGCGCGCTCAAAGAGAGTTGGTACGGGTTGCCAAATTGCTGGGTCAACGCGTTCATCCCATTTAAGCGAGTTAAGAATTCGACCACCACTTCGTGGTACTTGCACGGTGTATCCGAGCATTCCGTGAGTTCCGGGATTTACACCGGTTGTAAGCGTTGCCAAACTTGTGGCAGTTGTAGATGGAAAAGATGTTCGAACTGCGCCATGGCGAATTAGAGATGAAAGCGTTGGTATGTAACTAGCGAATTTTTCTACGGCATTTGCACCCAAGCCATCAACAAGAAAGAGAAGTTCGCGGCCGTTGGGGCTAGCACCACAATTTATTTGATCGCTGGCATCAGCTAAACCTAGGCTGGCAAAGAGCGAAGGCGTGATTTGCGAGAGATGCACAGAGGTATCTTCTCACGGGTAAGGTTGGGCTTATGAGCCACCGCATGCCATTTACGCCATCTCCAGAAGTTGCAGCAGCCCTTGCAGAAGGCAAACCACTAGTTGCACTCGAATCAACGATCATCAGCCATGGCTTGCCACGTCCGCAGAATTTGGAAGTTGCACGTGAAGTCGAAGATATCGTTCGCGATCACGGTGCGGTTCCAGCAACGATTGCAGTTATCGATGGCGTTGTTCATATTGGTTTAACTGATGGCCAGCTAAAAGAGATTGCCAACCGCGATGACATAGCAAAGGCATCCAGCCGCGACTTAGCAATAATCGCAGCAACCGGAAAGAGCGCGGCAACAACAGTTGCAGCAACTGCGCACCTAGCAGCACTTGCCGGAATCCGCGTCTTTGCAACTGGTGGTCTTGGTGGAGTACACCGCGATGCCAACGAAACTTTTGATGAATCCGCGGATTTAACTGCGCTTTCACAACTAGATATGACTGTGGTTTGCGCAGGAGTGAAATCAATTCTCGATGTCGCAGCAACCCTAGAGCGACTCGAAACTTTGGCAATAGGAGTTGTTGGCTATAAGACCACCGCTTTCCCAGGTTTTTACTTAACTGATTCAGGATTTACGATCGAACATCGCGTAGAAAGCGCTGCGGAGATTGCCAAGATTATTCATTCTCGTGAAGCGCTTAAGACCAATAAGAGCGCGCTAGTGGTTGCAAATCCCGTTAAGCACGAGATGGATCGCAAGCGCCATGATGCAATTTTAAAGAGCGGCCTAGCGGGTGCGCGTAAGGCGGGAATTATCGGCAAGGCCGTTACTCCGTTCTTGCTT
>WLLM01000108.1 GCA_009700715.1 Actinomycetota bacterium | reverse complement strand
TCGATACTTTGACGATCAAAACGGGTAGCGCTGATCAGATTATTGCTAAGGCCGCTGAGTTAAAGATCAATCTACGAAAAGTTTCTGATAAAGAAGTTGGTATATCTTTCGATGAAACGACCACTATTGAACTTGTAAAGTCGCTTGCTGGCATTTTTAATTTGAAGTTAGATCTGTCCACGCAGGGGAGTGGTATTCCAAAGACCTCTCAGCGAACCAGTAGCTACCTCGCACACCCGGTCTTTAATACCTATCACTCCGAAACCGCGATGATGCGTTACCTGCGAACTTTGGCTGATCGTGACCTTGCGCTAGATCGCACAATGATTCCGCTGGGCTCTTGCACCATGAAATTAAATGCAGCCACTGAAATGGAAGCGGTTACTTGGCCCGAATTCGCATCCCTGCATCCCTTTGCGCCTATTGATCAAAGCGCTGGTTCGCGCCGCCTTATTCAAGAGCTCTCTGATTGGTTGGTTGCGATAACTGGCTATGACGCTGTCTCGCTTCAACCAAATGCAGGTAGCCAAGGAGAGTTCGCTGGGTTATTAGCGATTCGTAATTATCACGATTCACGTGGCGATAGCCACCGCACCATCTGCTTAATCCCATCAAGCGCGCACGGCACAAATGCGGCCAGCGCAGTTATGGCGGGAATGCAGGTTGTCGTCGTTTCCTGCGATGAGCTCGGAAACGTATCCGTTGAAGATATAAAGGCAAAGATCGCCGAACACGGTGCAAATCTGGCGGCGCTGATGGTTACCTATCCATCAACGCATGGAGTCTTCGAGGCCGCGATCGGTGATATCTGCGAACTCGTTCATAATTCCGGTGGCCAGGTGTACGTAGATGGTGCAAATCTGAATGCGTTAGTTGGATTAGCGCAACCTGGAAAGTTTGGCGCAGATGTTTCGCACTTAAATCTCCATAAGACATTTTGTATTCCACACGGCGGCGGGGGACCAGGAGTTGGTCCAGTTATCGCTCGCGCTCATCTTGCGCCTTTCTTGCCAAACCATCCGCTCGATGTGACGGCAGGACCCGCAACTGGACCTGGTCCAATTTCTGCAGCTCCATTTGGTTCTGCAAGTATCTTGCCAATTTCATGGAGCTACATTCGAATGATGGGGGGAGCAGGGTTAACTCATGCAACTCAGGTTGCGATCTTGTCTGCAAACTACATGGCGAAGAAGCTTTCTCCGTACTACCCAGTTCTTTATACGGGCGAAGGCGGCTTAGTAGCCCACGAATGCATTTTGGATCTTCGCGAAATCACTCGAGTTAGCGGCGTGACAGTTGACGATATTGCAAAGCGATTGATGGATTACGGGTTCCATGCACCGACTATGAGCTTCCCGGTTCCTGGAACTTTGATGATCGAACCAACCGAATCAGAAGATGTCCGAGAGATGGACCGATTTATTAACGCGATGGTCGAAATTCATCGTGAAATTTCCGAGATAACTGTCGGTGCAATTGCGGTTGAAGATTCTGCCCTTCGCCATGCACCGCACACTGCGGCAACGGTCGTTGCCAGTGGTTGGGATCGTCGTTATTCACGCGAGATGGGAGCCTTCCCAGCGCCCGCTAGCGGCCTTATCAGCGGTGAGTTGATAGGAACTCAGGGTAAGTATTGGCCTAGCGTTGGACGTATCGATGGCGCCTTTGGCGATCGAAATCTCGTCTGTTCATGCGCTCCAATTGAGGCTTACGCCGAATAACGAGGCTGGTTCTTGCGGGGCAGGGCTTACTTTGTGTTACTTAACATAATGTAACTTATCGGCGTTAGGTCTGAAGGTACGAGATAAGCCCCAGCGGGTGGTCTGCAGCAAAGCCTCGATAACTATCGCTTGCGACATCTTGGATACGCCATTGATTCGCTCTACAAAGGTAATTGGAACTTCAACTGCATTGGCGCCCGCCAAGTGTGCAGCCAACGCCATTTCGATTTGATAGCAATAACCGGTTGCTTGCATATCGGTAAGTTTTAAAGCCTTTAAGAGTTCGACGCTATAAACGCGGAATCCACCCGTTAAATCATTAAGCGGTATTCGAAGCGCTAGCTTGGCATAAGCAGTGCCAGCTCGGGATAAATATTGTCGACGTTTTGGCCAGTTAACAACCGATCCACCGGGAATCCAACGGGTTCCAAGAACAATCAATTTTCCTGGTTCAATCGCGGAAATCATCTTTTCAAGATCTTCAACTCGGTGCGAACCATCGGCATCCATGGTGATTACATGGGTGTATTTCGAAGCGTTAAGAACTTGCGCAAATCCAGCTCGGTAAGCAGCGCCCAAACCACCTTTTCCAGGACGTCGTAATATCGAAACCCAATCAATCTGAAGTTTATCGACAATTTCTGCAGTTCCATCTGGGGAGTTGTCGTCTATAACTATTACATCGAAATCTTCTTTCGAATCGATGCGAAACTTTTTTAACTTATCAAGTAACTCTACGATCGAAATAGCCTCGTTGTAGGTTGGAATAAGTATTGCAATTTTTTTCATAATGTAACTCTTCGTCGAATATCCAGAAGAGCGAAAATCAGGGTAGTCAAAAGAACAAGAAGTGGAGCCACTCCCCCTAATCGATCAGCGAAAGTCTTAGCATCCGTCATCGCCAAATCCCCGGCAAGAAGGGCAGAAATATTTTCGTTGGTCTGGGATTTCACATCGCCATTATTGTCGATAAAGGCCGATATTCCGACCGTTGAAACGCTGAGAATTTCACGAGAATGCTCAACCGCTCGGATTCTCGTAATGGCCAATTGTTGGGCGCTTTCTGGAGTGTTAGCAAAGGTTGCGCTATTAGTTTGAACTATAAAACCGCTGGCTCTAAGCGCCGCCTCGCGAACGATTCCATCGTTAATAATTTCATAACAAATAATTGGAGCGAGGCGATTGCCGTTGATGTAATGAGCTACGAAGCGATCACCTGGTTGGAAATCAACGACCGACTTTGCATAAGGTGAAACCAACTCTGCCAAAGAACGCAGCGGCATGTATTCGCCAAACGGGGTTAAATAACGCTTTATATAGGTTGAATTTTCGCTCGTATTTGGACTGTACAGAACTGAAGCGTTCGCAGGAGCACCGTTCTGGTTTAGAACTACGCCCGCCAGCAAAGGCGTATCTAAGTCGGAAATCAAAGAGCTAATTCGGCTAGCCACTTCGGGAAAATTTCTAGGATCTATATCTACGGCGTTTTCTGGCCAGATGATCGCATCATATTTCTTGGCAACTAGTCTTCGAGTCGTATCAAGATGCAAGTTAAAAACTGCTTTGGCACGACCGTTAAATTCCAGACCAACAGTAGGTGTATTACCTTGAATTGCAGCCAAGGAAATCTTTTCTGAGCCGGGTTGATTTGTCGGCAGAAAGCCAACTAAAAAGATCGAGAGCAACAAAAGTGCTAAAGATTTCAATCGAATACGCGTCAACGCTAGCGAAGCGAGCAAAGTCGCCAATGACAGTAGGAGCACTCCCCCATAGGAAACCAGCGGTAGAAAAGGCGAGCCAACTTGGCTAAAAGCTATGCGGGTCCATCCAAAACCTCCGAATGGAAATCTTGTGCGAACTTCTTCGCAAATCAGCAAGACCAAAATCGCCCAGCGCAGGGATTGAGTTTTCTTGTAGATCAATCCGACCGGAATGTAGAAGGCTGCCTGGAGAAGAGTAAGCAGGAGCCAGGGCAGAGCTCCAACATACTTACTACTCCAATGAAGAACGATGCCATTAACCAACGCT
>WLLM01000107.1 GCA_009700715.1 Actinomycetota bacterium | reverse complement strand
TCGAATCCGGTGGAAATTACATCGATAGCGCGAGCCATTATGGAGATGGGGATGCAGAACGCGTTATCGGTGGATTAATAGGAACGCTCTTTAAACGTGAAGATGTAGTAATCGGAACTAAGGCCGGCTCCTCCTATGTAGATGGTTTCTTAACAACTGATAACTCTCGCACTGCACTGATGAGTTCACTCGATAAATCTCTGACACGACTTGGAACAAACTATGTAGATATTTGGCATATCCAAAACTGGGATTCATATGCACCGCTCGATGATGCGCTCTCTGCTCTCGATTGGGCTTATTCTTCCGGCAGAGCGCGTTATGTAGGAATTTCAAACTTCAACGGTTGGCAAAGCGCTCGGGCGATATCACTACAAGAAGCAAATAGCGCAAAAGCTCCCATCGCGGTTATGCAAAATGAGTTCTCACTCCTAAATCGCAGCTCCGAAAAAGATGCTCTTCAGTGTGCGCAAGCTTTAGCAACCGGCTTCATCGCTTGGTCTCCCCTCGGACGTGGCGTACTTACTGGCAAATACCGCAACGGAATTCCCGCCGATTCACGTGCAGCTACACCACACTTTGCCCCATTCCTAGAACCATATTTAAATGAACGCTCTCGCCGAATTGTTGAAGCAGTTTCTGTTGCTGCACAGGGGCTTGGCTATTCTCCGTTAGAAGTTGCGCTTGCTTGGGTGCGCGATTTTCCTGGAGTGACAAGCGCAGTTGTTGGCGCGCGCACTGGAGCTCAATTGCAGGGAATCTTGGCTAGCGAAGAGATTGAACTTCCTGAACTCGTGCGCACGGCGCTGAACGAAGTGTCAGCAACTCTCTAAGAAATCACGCAATACATTCACTCCAAAACGAAGCCCATCGATTGGAACTCGTTCATCGACGCCGTGGAATAAGGACATAAAATCCAGATCTGCAGGCAGGCGTAACGGAGAGAAGCCATAGCCAACGATGCCAATTTCAGATAGCGCTTTATTGTCCGTTCCTCCACTCATTAGATAAGGAACAGGAATACCTTCGGGATCGTGGGCAAGAATCGCCGCCTTCATGGCGTCAACTAGCGGGGTATCAAAATCCATCTCCAATGCGATGTCATGCGAAACCGTTTCGATCTGAATATCCGGACCAATTATTGCTCGCACCGTCTCGTTTAATTCATCTTCATATCCTGGTAAGAAACGACCATCGATCACCGCACTGGCTGTTCCTGGAATCACATTTGCCTTGTAACCAGCTTCCAACATCGTTGGATTGGCAGTGTTTTGCAAGGTAGCTCCGATCATGCGCGCCGTCGAGCCAATTTCTTTCAACAGCGGGCGCAGATCCTTCTCGTCGTAGACCTTTCCAGTCACGCGAGCAACCTCTTTGAAGAGATCTTTGACTGTCTTTGTATAACGCTGTGGCCATTCGTAGCGACCGATCTTTGCGACCGCCTCGGTTAAAGCGGTAAGTGCATTTTCATCATTCATCATCGAGCCATGACCGGCACGTCCTTGCGCCGTTAACTTCATCCAGTGAATTCCTTTTTGTGCCGCTTCGATGAAATAGAGGCGCTTTCCATCAGCCACAGTTACAGAAAATCCACCAACCTCCGAGATCGCTTCGGAACAGCCCGCAAAAACTTCCGGATGTTTGGCGGTCATGTATCGAGATCCAAAAGTCATTCCCGCTTCTTCATCGGCGAAAAAGGCCAGGACGATATCGCGCTCTGGAACATAACCACGTCGCGCCCAATCACGAACGATCGCCAAAATCATTGCATCAACATTCTTCATATCTACGGCACCGCGGCCCCAGATCAGACCATCTTTAATTACTCCGCTAAATGGATCGACGGACCAATCATCCGCGTTTGCCGGTACAACATCTATATGGCCATGAACCACTAGTCCAGGTTTTAAAGGATTGCTTCCTTTTATTCGTGCAATTACATTGCAACGTTTTGGAGCTGATTCATAAATCTTCGCGTCGATGCCAACTTCAGCCAGAGATGCAACAACATACTTTGCGACTTCTTCTTCATCTCCTCTGCCTTCACCGAAATTTACGCTTGGGATTCGGATTAACTCCTGGCAGATACGGATTGCTTCTTCTTCCAACTTTGTCATCTCGCTCATGGCTTCATTCTCCCCCACATTCGAGGAAAAGAGACCTCGCTTTTGCTTCGTCGCCCGAGCGTTGCTATCGTTTGCGACGCACTCGTCCGGGTGGCGGAATTGGCAGACGCGCTAGCTTGAGGTGCTAGTGCCCGCAAGGGCTTCGGGGTTCAAGTCCCCGTTCGGACACGTTTAATGTGGTGGAATTGGGCAGTTATGAACTTAAAAACCGCGCTCACCTTCATTAGAGATATCCCAGATTATCCAAAACCTGGAATCCTCTTTAAAGATATAACTCCTCTATTGGCAGATGGCCAGGCCTTCCAAGCAGTAGTTGATGCCTTCTCTGTAGAGATTCGTAACTCCGAAATCATCGCTGGTATTGAAGCGCGCGGGTTTATTTTTGCTGCAGCTATCGCGGCGCAAACCCAGCGAGGATTTGTGCCATTTAGAAAGAGCGGCAAATTGCCCTATAAAACTTACGGCGCGAAATACGGACTCGAATACGGTCAAGATGAGATCGAAGTTCACATTGATTCCTTTGCCGGCGGTAAGACCATAACGATCGTTGATGACGTTCTCGCAACAGGCGGGACGATTTCTGCCGCTATTGAACTAGCTCTACTTGCTGGTGCAAAAATTGAATCTGTATTGGTTCTCTTTGAAATTGCTGGTCTAGGTGGTCGCGAATCGCTTTCCAACAAGTACCCAGAAATTGAAATTAGATCGCTGGTCTCTTCTTGAGTTCAAAAGCTCGTATCCATCAAATTCAAGCCTTGCGCGCCTTGGCGGCATCGCTAGTCGTCTTCTTCCATGCCAAGTTATCACCGGGCGGCTTTATCGGCGTCGATATCTTCTATGTCATATCGGGATATCTGATTACTGGTCTGATAATTAAAGAGATCGAATTAACTAGTGCCTTCGGCTTTAAATCGTTTTACTTAAGAAGAGCGAAGAGATTACTGCCCGCCTCACTAGGAATTCTCAGTCTAACCGCTGTAATTTCTTGGCTGGTACTTCCTGCAACGGTAAGAACTGATCTTGGTAAGGACATTTTCGCCGCAACAATATATGTATCAAACTACTTATTTGCCTTTTGGCAGAACGATTATCAAAACTTAAACGCCACTCCCTCACCAGTGATCCACTACTGGTCATTAGCTGTTGAAGAACAGTTCTACATCTTCTGGCCGATCGCGATTTACACACTTTGGAAGTTTGGGAAAAGGTCTGCAGTCCTGGCCGGAGTAAGTGCAATAACTATTTTTAGCTTCTTCTTCTCACTCTACTTAACAGAGCGTTCGCCAATCTGGGCCTTCTACTCACTCCCAACCCGCGCATGGGAGCTAGGCCTTGGAGCACTAATCCTTTTCATTCCTAAACGAATTTTGCAGACGCGCTCTATCGCTAAGACTTTAGCGATCTGGTTCGCTCTTTCACTTCTCGTCTTTGCATCGTTTACTTTTAGCGAAAAGACTCCCTTTCCGGGGACAAGTGCGTTGATACCTACCTTGGCCGCCACGATAGCGATCGCATTTATCGCTTCTTGGCCACCGATTCTCAACGATCTTTCTAAATTACGGATTGTCCAGTGGCTTGGTGAAATCTCTTACCCGTTCTACCTTTGGCATTGGCCCATATTGGTTCTA
>WLLM01000106.1 GCA_009700715.1 Actinomycetota bacterium | reverse complement strand
TGTCATTAGAGTCAGTGGAGTAGCCAAGTTCTTTTGCATAGTCAGCTAACTTCTCACGTAACAACTTTCGGCCACGATGAAGTCGTGACATCACCGTTCCTGCTGGAACACTGACGATATCTGCGATCTCTTTATATGAAAATCCTTCAACATCGGCCAAGTAAACAGCGATGCGAAATTCTTCGGGGATCTCTTGGAGCGCGCGTTTGATATCGCTATCAGGCAAGTTTTCAAGCGCTTCTGCTTCTGCAGATTTTCCAAGATCACTTGTATGAGATTGCGCCTCTGCTAACTGCCAATCTTCGAGTTCGCCAGCGGCAAGTTGTGGGCGGCGCTGATCTTTGCGATAAGAGTTGATAAAAGTTGTAGTTAATACGCGATACAACCAGGCGCGCAGATTGGTGCCTTCTTCAAATTGGTGGAAAGAGTTAAAGGCTTTTAGGTAAGTATCTTGTACTAGATCGCGCGCATCTTCAGGATTCTTTGTATAACGAAGTGCAGCTGCATATAACTGGTCCATGAACACAAGGGCATCGCGCTCGAACCGAGTGTTGCGATCGGCGGCGCTTTCTAGGACTAAATCTTTAGATGCCATCTCTTACACACTATCCCAAAGTCGTTGAAAACGCTCTTTATCAATGGGCAACGCCAAACTTTAGAAGAGCGTCTGCGCCTCGCCTAACTCAATCTCCTCAATTAACTCTGGGCCGTTATTGGCCACCAGATTTACGCGCGATGAAACGGGCCGCGTCGCCAAGCCAGCGGCTGGATCTGGGTTATGCATCAGTGCAATTAAATCTTCGATCTCGCGGTTCTTTGGATTTAACCAATCGTTCCATTTAGCGCGTTCCATAAAGACTGGCATACGGCTATGGATTGTTGCTAGTTCACCAACTGCTTCGCGAGTAATAATCGCAGCAGATTGAATTTCTTCGCCCTTCTCATTTTTCCAAGTGCTCCAGATTCCAGCGATAGAAAGTGGCTTATTGGCTTCTGCTGAAGTTATATAGAAAGGTTGTTTCGGCGGATACTTTCCGAGCGAAGTCGCCCATTCGTAATAGCCAGTTGCTGGAACCAAACAACGCGTTGTGCGAAAGGCTTGGCGGAAAGTTGGTTTCTCGTGAATCGATTCGCTTCGTGCGTTAATTGCATGTGATTGCGATGCGCGCGCTTCGGCAAAGTTCTTCTGCCAAGGCGCAATGATTCCCCAAGATGCGCTATCCAATATTCTCGCTAAAGAATTGGTGTCTCCTGGAGTATCGCGAATAATGTAAATCTCATTGGTTGGTGCGATATTCCAATTAAGCGGCAGCGACGCATCAAGGGTTGATCCATCGAGATCGAATCTTTCGATGATCTCGTCCATCCCCTGCGCTTGGGCATAACGACCGCACATAGGTAGAGAGTAGACTGCCGCTTATGCTCTGGCCCGCTCCATTTCGTGGAGATAAGAAAGTCAGCGCGCGAGTAGTAATCCCGGGATCAAAATCGGTGACCAATCGCGCGCTAATTCTTGCTGCACAAGCCCAGAGCCCTTCACTTTTAAAGCGTCCACTTATTTCGCGCGATACCGAGCTAATGGTGGCGGGACTTCGTGCAATGGGCGTTGGAATTAAAGATGTAAATATCGACGGAGATTTAGCGTGGGAGATAACTCCTGCACCACTTCGCGGACCTGCAAAGGTAGATGTGGGAAATGCCGGCACTGTAATGCGGTTCTTGCCGCCACTTTCTGCGCTGGCGCAAGGCGATATTTCATTTGATGGAGATCCGCGTTCTTACGAACGTCCGCTTGGTCCAGTTATTTCTGCGCTCGAAGATCTCGGAATCGAAATTGAGCACGATGGCCGTTACAGCTTGCCGATGGTCGTAAAGAGCAAGGGTCAGATTCCAGGCGGTGCGCTAACGATTGATGCCAGTGCATCGAGTCAATTCTTATCCGCACTGCTATTAATTGCACCAAGAACTCGTGATGGAATTGTTGCAACACATAAAGGTGGACCACTGCCATCTATGCCGCACATTGATATGACTGTGCAGATGCTCCGCGATTTCGGTGCTGAGGTTGTGGTCGATAAAGCCGCAAACAGTTGGAGTGTTTCTGCCGGCGCACTACAAGGGCAAGATTTAGTAATCGAACCAGATCTTTCAAATGCCGCGCCATTCTTATCAATTGCCATGGTTTGTGGCGGATCAATCACGATTGCAGATTGGCCAGAAGTTACAACACAACCTGGTGATCAACTTCGCGAAATCTTGTCTGCGATGGGCGCAACAATTACACGCGGCAAAGATGGCTTAACGATTACCGGTGGCGAAAGCATTCGCGGAATTGATATCGATCTCCATGATGTTGGCGAGCTAACTCCTGCGATTGCCGCACTCGCAGCGCTTGCGGATTCACCTTCACATCTACGCGGCATTGGCCACTTACGTCTTCACGAAACCGATCGTTTAGCCGCGCTAACCCGCGAAATAAACTCACTTGGTGGCAGCGTTGTTGAAGACGAAACTTCGCTACATATAACGCCACATGGTGCCATGGGTAAAGGCTTACATGGCGGCACTTTCCATACTTACGAAGACCACCGCCTAGCTACTGCCGGCGCAGTAATTGGCTTAGTTATTCCTGGCGTTGAAATCGAAAACGTTGCAACTACCCGTAAGACCTTGCCTGATTTTCCTGGGCTTTGGCAGAGTTTGGTCTCATGACGCCGCGCGAATTTGATGAATCCGATGCGCGAATTCGCCCAGCGCGACGTACTCGCCCAAGAAGTAAAGATCGTCCGGCACATGCCGATGCTATTCAAGCTTTAGTTACAACTGTTGATCGTGGTCGCACCACTTGCATCACCGATGACGGCGTAATCGTTACCGCGATGAAAGCACGCGAAATGGGACCCAAATCTGTTGTAGTCGGTGATTTAGTAAATCTAGTTGGAGATGTTTCTGGCACCGAAGGAACGCTTGCACGCATTGTTTCAATCGCACCACGTCGCAATAGTTTAAGCAGAACTGTGGATGATGCCGCCAAAATGGAGCGCACCATTGTGGCCAACATTGATCAACTGGTAATTGTTGTTGCCGCAGCAAACCCCGAACCACGTCGCGGTCTTATCGATCGCTTCTTGGTCTGCGCCTTTCACGAAAATATCAAACCAATCTTGCTTGTCACAAAAACAGATGTTGCCCCAGTTCCTGATTTCTTACATGAATACGAAACTCTGGGCGTAGAGATCTCTACTGCGGCAATTAAATCTGAAACTCGCGAAGCAGATTTAGCAAAGTTATTTGCCATGTTAAATGGAAAAACTTCGGTCTTAGTTGGCCACTCTGGAGTTGGAAAATCGACTTTGATTAACGCACTTGTTCCGCACGCTGATCGCGTTACCGGAGATGTAAATGATGTAACTGGTCGCGGCCGCCACACATCATCTAGTGCTATTGCACTTCCTTTGGCACCCGATCTTTCGCCATCACAGGGCTGGATTATCGATACCCCGGGTATTCGCGCATTTGGCCTTGCGCACCTTGATTCCAACCGCATAGTTGCGGCATTTAACGATCTCTACGAAGTCACACAAACCTGTATGCCCAATTGTTCACACCATGAAATTGGTTGCCAATTAAATGAATGGGCTGCGCCGAAAGGTGTTGCAAATAACGAGCGCTCTGCGCGCGTAGCCAGTCTGCGCTCACTTTTGGAACTTAAAGATTCAAACCCGCCCGCGCTAGACTGACAACATGTCCTTTACGCGCGGCAATGATTTA
>WLLM01000105.1 GCA_009700715.1 Actinomycetota bacterium | reverse complement strand
AGTTGTACTGACGATTATTTTTTGCACAGGTTTTTGGTTAACGAGATCATCCTGGCTTCCTCGGCCCGCTTCCCCTGCCTCAACAACCAAAGTCGAGACCGTTCACCCCCATGGGTGTGGAAAGCTATTTCCACTATTTAGTTGTGTTCCTATTGTACGGAACGCCAACGACAAGTGAGAAATTCCCCTGTTATTAATGGTTTTTAAGCGTGAGAACTAAGCCTGAAACTCTCTCTTTAATATTGCGTACAGCCACATATCGCACCATTCACCTTTGAAGAATTCTCCATCTAAGTAAGTTGCTTCGCGACGCATTCCTAATTTTTCGGCAAGTGCCGCTGATTCAGGAACACGGGTATCAATATCGGCAATTACTCGATGAAGGTTAAAGTTATTAAATGCATGAGCAAGGAGCGCTTTTGTGGCTTCAAAGGCATAACCCTGACGTTGGAAATGCTGGTGAGTAACCCAGCCAATGTTTGAAGCTTTATTCTCTTTAGATACAAGTGCCATATTTGACTGTCCGATAACTTGACCGGTGCTCTTAAGTTCCCAGACTAAAACGATGTAATCTCCATCTTCGATTAAATCAAACTTTCCAGTGGCAATCGTTTTCTCAGCGGCTTCTTTAACTTGCTCCATGGTTCTTGGCGGCCAAGGAATGTAGCGAACTATCTCGGGATTAGATTGATACTGATGTAGATCATCAACATCGTCGATCTGTAGTGGCCGCAAAATAAGCCGTTCGGTTTCAATTCTTAGTGACAATTACTTACTGATCTTTTCCAGAGCGACGACGTGAAATCTCACGTTCTACTTCGCGACTTGCTTGGCGCTCCATAAGTGAATCGCGCTTGTCGTGGGCTTTCTTTCCGCGCGCAACGGCAATTTCAATCTTGGCTTTGCCGTTGTTGAAGTAAAGCTGCAGCGGAATAAGAGTTACTCCGCCTTCCTTAATCTTTAAGTGCAATTTCTTAATCTCTTGCAAATGCACAAGTAGCTTTCGCTTACGGCGCACATCGTGGTTAGTCCAAGTTCCTTGGGTGTATTCCGGAATATGAACCCCCGCCAACCAGAGTTCGCCATTTTCAACAGTTGCATAGCCGTCGATTAGCGATGCACGACCAGCGCGAAGTGATTTAACTTCAGTGCCAGTTAGGACAATGCCGCACTCAAAAACGTCTTCAATTGAATAGTCATGACGCGCTTTCTTATTCTGCGCGATGAGCTTGCGGCCAACTTCTTTCACCACGGCAGGTACCGATTAGACATTTACCTTTTAAACCTTGAGGTAACGGCGAAGCGTGATTACTGAGGCAATTGTTGAAACGCCAAAGCCAGCAAGAAGCAGCCAAGCAGAAGCGATCCAGACTTCGCTCCAACCAAAGAAGTTGGTGAAGGTAAGAAGTGGGGCGACCTTGGAATCAACGACGCTCTTAAGTCCTGCCAATAATCCCGTAGCAAAAATCCAACCGATTAACGCTGAGAAGATACCTTCAAGCAAGAATGGAAGTTGGATTGACCAAGAAGATGCACCAACCAACTTCATTACGCCGGTTTCGCGACGGCGGTTAAACGCTGCAATTCGAAGAGTATTTGAAATCAATAGACCTGCTGTTAATACCGAGAAGAGACCAACAAGCAGGGCGCCATTGCGCAAAACGTTTAGAAGCTTAAAGAACTTCTCCAAGATGCTCCGTTGATCTTGAACTACATCTACTCCGGGGCGACCAGAGAAAGCGCTAACAACAACTGCGTATTGAGTTGGGTCTTTCAACTTAACGCGGAAAGACTCAGGCAATTGATCTGCTGTTACGTTCTGAGCAATGGCTGAATCTTTAAAGCGCTCTTGAAAGCGTGCATAGGCTTCAGATTGTGATTCGTAGAAAACGCTCTGCACAACTGGAAGAGCATCTAAATCTGTCTTGATCGACATACGTTGTTCTGGAGTAATTACTCCACCAGCACAACTTGGTGATTCAGATAAAGAACCGCATAGATAAACAGATACTTCGATCTTGTCATACCAATAATCTTTCATCGCATTTACTTGAGCGTTAGAAAGTAAGCCGATTCCAAGAAGTGAAAGTGAGATCGCAGTAGTAACAATGACTGCAAAGGTCATAGTTAGGTTACGGCGTAGTCCAATACGGACTTCGCTTAATAAGAATCCTGCGCGCATGTCGTTACCTTATCCCCTGCTACTTCTTAGCCCGTGTATCCGTAGACGCCACGAACCTGATCGCGAATTACGTGGCCACCATCGAGTTCGATAACGCGCTTGCGCATCTGATCCACGATGCCTGCATCGTGGGTAGCCATCAAGACCGTTGTTCCTTCGCGGTTAATGCGGTCGAGCAACTTCATGATGCCCACAGATGTTGCTGGGTCTAGGTTTCCGGTTGGCTCATCAGCGATGATGATTGCCGGACGGCTGACATAAGCACGTGCGATAGCAACGCGCTGTTGTTCTCCACCTGAAATCTCGTTAGGCATTCGATCTGCTTTATCTTCCAAACCAACAAGTTCTAGAACTTCTGGAACTTCGCGGGCAATCTCTTTCTTGGAGTAACCAAGAACATGCAAAGTAAAAGCGACGTTCTCTGAAATTGTTTTATTTTGGAGTAAACGGAAATCCTGGAAGACAGTTCCGACTTGGCGACGCAGATCTGGAATCTTGTGATTTGGAAGTTGGCCCAAATCTTTTCCAGCGACATGGATAACACCAGCAGTTGGTCGCTCTTCGCGCAGAATCAATCGAAGGAAAGTTGATTTACCTGAACCTGAAAGACCAACTAGAAATACAAACTCACCTTTAACAATTTCGAGGCTTACAGTGTCAAGCGCCGGGCGCTCAGTACCTGGGTATTGCTTCGTCACATTCTCAAAACGAATCACACGAACTCCTTCGTTCCTTTTGGGCGCCACGGATATGGGGGAATTTGGCTGCCGTACTGAGGCCTAGTTTAGGTATAGATCCGCAAAAAGCGCCTGATATCGGTGGGGATTGCGCGGATTCTCCGACTAATTACACGCTTACTTGTGAAATTAATTACTGGAACTGGAACGACGCCAGCGAATTCCTGCCTCAATGAAATCATCGATTTCACCATTTAATACTGCAGATGTATTTCCAGTTTCATGGTTATTACGCAGATCTTTAACCATTTGATACGGAGCTAAAACGTAAGAGCGCATCTGGTTACCCCAAGAGCCTGAGTTATCACCCTTTAAAGCATTGATCTTGGCTTGTTCTTCTTGGCGACGGCGTTCCAATAATTTTGATTGCAAAACCGCCATTGCTGTTGCTTTATTTTGAATCTGCGAACGCTCGTTCTGACACGAAACAACAATGCCCGTTGGAATATGTGTCAGACGCACAGCAGAGTCAGTTGTATTTACACCTTGCCCACCAGGTCCCGATGAGCGATAAACATCTACGCGGATTTCTTTCTCATCAATTTCAATGTGGTCACTTTGTTCAACAACCGGAACAACTTCAACGCCAGCAAAAGACGTGTGGCGACGAGATTGTGAATCAAATGGAGAGATTCGCACTAAGCGGTGAGTACCTTGCTCTACAGATAAAGTGCCGTAAGCATAAGGAGCCCCAACGCGGAAGGTTGTTGATTTAATTCCTGCTTCTTCCGCGTATGAAGTTTCAAGGACATCAACTTTAAATTCATGGCGTTCGCAATAACGCAGGTACATGCGCATAAGCATTTCCGCCCAGTCGGCAGCTTCAACGCCACCTGCTTCTGAGCGAATAGT
>WLLM01000104.1 GCA_009700715.1 Actinomycetota bacterium | reverse complement strand
GTAGCCCAAAACCTTTTTAATATTCATCTCAAGCGCCTTTTGCTAGATCAAATAGTTCGGCAAAGTTCATACTTGAGCCTAACAGCGCAGCTTTAGTTAACTTCACTAAACGCTCTGCTTGGTCAAGCGATAGGTAATTTACGGGTGATACCCCTTCAACTCTGGCTAGAGCAATTAGAGCAGTGTGTTTAGGTAAGTTTGCAGATACTGCCAGTCGAATTGTCTCGGAATATTTATTAAAGAATTCATTGGCTGTCACAGCAAGCAGATCTTTATCACCTTGGTTATCGGTAGCAATAATCTTGCAGAGTAAGTGGGCAGTTAGAAATGCGAGGTCAAAAACTGGGTTGCCGGTGTGGGCTACTTCGAAATCCAAAACAACCGGGTTGTGATCGGCTGTAGCCATGATGTTCTTAGGCGAGAAGTCGCCATGAACTAAAGCAATTTTCTCTGTGGTGATCTCATCGATTAACTCGCTGATTACGCTTTGCAGATTTGAGTTCTTCGCAGCAACGGCGCGATAGAACGGGCTAACGCGCAGTTGTTCAAAGAGTTCGCCTTCCAAGAATTTCTCTTTGATTGCGGCATCAACTGCTGTTGCGTTATGCCAAGTGGCAAGTACTCGTCCAAGTTTCTCGCCCATTTCGGGATAGATCCGGCCTTCCAACATATCGATCTTCCAATTGGTGCAACTACGCGGAAGTCGCGACATAGTTAAGGTAAATGCTGATGGATCGCAATCAATTAACTGTGGGACGTTTTCTGGCGTAATTGCGTGATAGACCTTCATTGCAGCTGCTTCAACAATCGCGCGGCGTTGATCCGCTACCCATTTCGCCTTGGTCTTTAACTCAGGCAAGGCTTGTTTAACAACTAGATCTATTTCGGAGTTTGAAACCGCTAAGACAACACAGGAAACGCCACCTGTGAGAACTTCCACGGTGGCGTTGCCCAAATAAGAATCAGCTTGTAATAAATTGCGCTCAGTTAGGTATGGAACAACCGAACTTTCATCGAGCACGAGGCGTTGTTACTTAACCCTTTAGCGAACCTGACAAGAGGCCACGCAGGAAGTAACGTCCTAAGAATAGGTAGACGAGCAAAGTTGGGATCGAAACGATCAACGATGCGGTCATGTTATTTCCGTAGTAAACCTGGTTGCCTGAACCGGTGATGAAGTTAAGCGCTGTTGTTGCAACAGATAACTTAGGTGAACCACCAGTTAAGAAGATCGCAAAGAGGAAGTCGTTCCAGGCAGATGTGAACTGCCAGATAAGAACAACTACGAAGCCGGGAATTGAGAGCGGCAAGAAGATAGTGCGGAAGATACGAACCATTCCGGCGCCATCAACGCGTGCTGCTTCGATTAGCTCGTTAGGGATTGCTGCGTAGTAGTTACGGAAGATCAAGGTACAGATCGGAATACCGTAGATAACGTGAGCAAATACCAAGACATAGATCGTGTTACCGATTCCGGCCCACTGGTTGAACTTGGTCAACGGGATCATGATCGCTTGGTAAGGGATGAACATACCGAAGAGGAATGTTGTGAAGATCGCTGTTGATCCCTTGAAGCGCCACTTAGCGAAGACGAATCCGTTAATCGCACCGATTACCGCTGAGATTACTGAGGATTGCACAACGAAGAAGAGCGTACGGAACATTGGCTCTTTCAGGATCTCCCATGTTGGACCCCATGCGCTGAAATCTAGCTTTGTTGGAGGGATAAACGCGGCAGATTGAGTTACGCCGGTAATTCCCTTAACAGAGTTGATCACCATGATGTAGATCGGAAGAGCGGCGATCACAAAGAGAATTGAGAGCGCGATATAACGGAAGACTAGCCAGAACTGGCCTTTGCCATCTAACTTCTTCTTATTGCGTACATCTGCCTTGCGCGTAACGCGGGATGCGATATCTGAACTCATTTGTTCGCCTCCTCTGTCTTATTTACATAGATTAGATATGGAATAACCGCTACCGCGATCATCAAGAGAATCAAGATCGCAATCGCAGCGCCCTTGGCATAGTTCTGGAAATCGAAGATAACTTGCCACATATAGATCGCAAGAACCTTGGTTACATAACTCTTAGTTGCGATACCGAAGATTAAATCAAAGACCTTCATGGAGATATGGCCCAAGATAATCAAAACGGTTAGGAAGGTTGGAGAGAGCTGTGGGAACAAGATGTGGCGATAAATCTTGAACTCAGTTGCGCCATCTACTCGTGCCGCTTCGCGAAGATCATCAGGAATTCCGCGGAAACCGGCCAAGAAGAGCGCCATTACATAGCCCGACATCTGCCAAATCGCGGGCAGGGACATCGCAAACATCGAGCCCGCTTCGGATGTGTACCAATCGCTCTGGAGAGCGCCGAGCCCGACTTTCTGTAAGAGATAGTTAAGACCAGTTGCATCAGCATCGCGCGCTGAGTCCATCAACCAACGCCAAGATGTTCCCATCGCGATAAATGAGATTGCCATTGGATAGAGGTATGTAGAACGGAAGAAACCTTCGCCCTTAATTCCCTTTTCAAGAAGGAGCGACATGATCAAACCGGAGAGTAAACATCCGATCATAAATACTGCGGTAAATTTCAAAAGGTTGGAGAGCGCGTGCGTGAACTCGGGATCTTCCCAAAGTTCTCTGTAGTTAATGAGGCCAACAAATTTAACATCTTCGGTATAGGAGTTGGTGCGATTCATAAGTGACTCGCGAACTGTGTAACCAATCATTCCGTATACAAAAACCGCCATCGCAATAATGGATGGGAGAACGAAAAAGAATCCGCCCCAAGGGCTATGGACTCGATTTTTCTTTACCTTCACTAGGAATACGCCTCTCAAAATTTTTTGGATAAACATAAAGTTAAAAAGTGTCGAAGTTCTGGCGGAAACTTTCGAATCCGCCAGAACTTCGACTACTTACTTAAGGTCTAACAGAAATAGCTAATTAGCTATTTACGTGTGCCTTTAGAGCTGCATCAAGTGCCTTGACGAAGCCCTTCTTGTCCTTAGCTCCGCCTGAATAGAAGCGTCCAACTGCTGAGTTGTACGCAGCCATTCCAGCATTGCCCCAGTTAACGCCGTGGACAGTTGAACCGACGAGGCGATCCTTCTTCCATGACTTCATTGCTGCCTGGAGGTAGCTGTCGTATAGCTTTGGATTTGAATCTGTACGAACTGCGATTGAACCCTTCTTAGGGTTGAAGGCATCTTGTCCAGCCAAAGATCCGCAGACCTTCAACCAGGCGATACCTGCATCGCGGTTTACAGCGCCCTTAGGCAATGTAAATGAATCTGAGAGCCACTGGTAGACACCGTTTGTGCCTGGACCTGGAGCCCATGCGTAGTCAGTACCTAGCTTTAGGCCTTCTGACTGCCACTGTGATGAAGCCCAGTCACCCATGATGAAGAAGCCGGCTTTACCTGTTGTTACAAGCTTGCCTGCATCTGGCCAGTCAAGTGACTTGCTTGAGTTACCGAATGCAAGAATCTTTGCAAGGTAATCAATTGCCTTAGCAACTTCTGGACCGCTCCACTTTGTCTTACCTGTCCAAAGACCATTGAACTTGTCTGGTCCCATTGAAGCAAGTAGTACGTAGTCGAATAGGTGAGCAATCGCCCAGTCGCCGTTACCAGCAAGTGCGATTCCGTCGATTCCGGCCTTCTTGAACTTAGCCATGTCAACAAGCATTGCATCTAGTGATGCAGGAGCCTTAGTGATTCCAGCCTTCTTTGCAGCTGCTGGGTTCCACCATAGAACGTTTGCACGGTGAATGTTTAC
>WLLM01000103.1 GCA_009700715.1 Actinomycetota bacterium | reverse complement strand
ATCCATGAAAGAAGATGGGGTTCCTCGGAAAACGTTGAGATCTAACCGCGAACCTGGCACCCCATACTTTGGCGCAATTCCACATGATGAGTACTGCCAAATAATCCATTGCGATGAACAATTAGATGTTGTCCAGGAGTGAACGTAACAACCACTTTCTTTAAGACCTGGTTGTGCAATGGGATCTGCTGGGTCGATCGCATACTGAGCAAGCCACAATGGATATTGGCGCAATTCATCGTCGCGGACCATCGCGCCTTCTAAAAAACTGGGATAAGAGTAAATAATTGGCGTTCGTCCAGTTTTTTCCTTAATTATCTGCAAGAAAGTCTTCGCCCATAAGGTGATCTGCGATTTAGGTAAGTATCTAGTGCAGGTCTTTCCTGAAAGGGCTACGCAATTATTTTCCAGATCGAGCGCATAAGGGAGATCGCGTTCGTTATAACCACCAAGTGCTCCAAGACGCCAGAGCGCCTTTTGAGCCTGTGTTTGAGCATCAAGGATTACCTGTTCGTTAGTTTTCACATCGGGTAGCACTGCATAGTGGTAGAAGCCGGTGTAAAGACCTGCCGCTTGAGCCGCAGAGCGATCCATAATCACATATTTCAAAGAAAGCGCATCGGCATCATCTCGAGTATCCGACGCTTTGATAAATACAAAGCGCAACCCCGCAGCATGCGCTTTCTCAAAATCAATAGGCGCATCATTGGGATGCTGCCATCGACTTATATCAGCGCCATGGATTCGACCACCAGGACCAAGTTGATCAATCGTGGCTATTGAAGATGCATCTGAAATTTCAGGCACTGCTCGAACTGTGATTTCCCGAATATTCGAATAGACGTTCTTCTTTGCAATAAAAGCCTTCGCGCGATATTTCACTTCTGCATCGAGAGCAGTTGCTATGGCAACCACTTGCCAAGTACCAACCTTCGCTGTCTTAGTTGAAAAACGCGTATCTTGCCATTTTCCATTTAACTGAATTTGTACGGTGACTCTGATTCCTGATTTAGCTGGCTTAACAGATCCATACAAGGTAACAATTGGTTCTGGCCCACCAGGCGTTTGCTTCAAAGTCATTGTTAACTTTGAAGTTGCTGCGCTTGTTGCAACAGTTTGAATCGAAAATAAGGCAAGGCTTAGCGCCAGAACCGAAGCAATACGTTTCATGCGAGTTCTTCTACTTCAATTACTATGCCAAGCACTTCTAAAACCGACGCTTTAAGGGAATTCTGAAGTTTGATACGCGCGGGGGAGTACTCGTGTCCACCAGCTAGCTTGCGGGCATCTGAGAAATCTAGGATCAACTTGGTGCCATCAAATTCAGCCAGGCGTGCATCAAAATAAGCGATCCAGGCGACTCGATCCTGTGACTCGAGATGGTCCAAAACTTGGTTCCACTGAGCCCGTAGCTCGGTCAGTGACAAGTTAGTGGACATGCATCCAACTTTAGTGGCTAGCAGAAAGATAAGAGAGTTAGTGGCGCGGTGCGCCTATCCATTTGAAATATTCACCGGTTAACACAACGCGTAAGTTTTGCGCGCGATCGGGAATAACCCGCAAATGCTGTGCAATGCGAGCAACAATCTGTTCTACCGATTTCTCGCTAACAAAACGCACCTTTGCAATCTCAGAGTTACTTAAGCCATTTGCAAGTAAGCGAAAAGTCTCAATTTGAATATCAGTAAATTCGGTAAGAATTGAAATAAATGAGTTCTCGTGAAGTGAGCCATGGCTATCGACCCAGGACATTTTCTCTTTGGCGGCAATAGCAGCAATTGAGCGCACAATCGCGTGGCTAACTACTGAAAGATCAGCGATAGATTTCTTAAGAATAACTTGAGCGCCTTGTGGAATTTGTTTCTCAAGTAAACCAAGCAAGCGAAGATCTGGGCACGCGGTCATCAATACAACGCCAAGTGCGGGATTAACTTTTCTAAATTTATTTACGAGTGCCAGGGCCTCTGCGCCAGAGAACTGTAGATCAATCAAAACCACTTCTGGTGAAAGGAATTTATATAAGTTTTCCGCAATTTCATCTGTGCTTGCCTCTGCAACAACATTTATTGTTTGCAAACGAAGTGATGCACTTAGCGTTGCAAGTTCAAATGCATCATCACTTGCAACAAGAACAGTTGGAGAGTTAGCCACAACTGAAGGTAGCGCATGGGTGATGCAGGGGTGATGTGAAAATAAATATTTACCGAATTAAAAAAAATCTAGGGCTAGCCCTACTTTAATATTTTTTTAATTGCTTCAGGAATAAATTCTATCATTGATGTGGCAGATATAGGGGAACCCACAGAGGCTAAAAGTGCGGCGTTATTGTGAATAAATGCACCAGTAGCAGCAACGCGCGCCAAATTCTTTTCATCATTTAATATTTCGATGTAATTTGTGGCAACAAGTGCTCCAATTATTCCCGCCAATACATCTCCACTTCCAGCTGTTGCAAGCCACGGAGTTGCTTTAGGCAGTTCGATCAAAAGATCATCTGCTGCAACATAAGTTGTAGAGCCTTTTAATAAGACAGTGACTCCTAATTTTTGTGATGCAAGAACCGCCCATTTGCTGGGATCGGCCTCAATGGCTTCAGAGGAGACGGCGACCCCGCGCTTCATAAGTAGTTTCGCGAGTTCTCCTGCGTGGGGAGTAATCAAAGTTGGCTGAGATAATTTTCCGGCCCAGTTCAGCGCACCTGCATCTAGCACCGTTGGAACGTTCTGCGCCTTCATCAACTGAAACCAACGATGACGTAACCACGTTGTGAAATCACTGTATTTCTTATCGCTCACACCAGAACCGGCAAGCCACGCATCAACTTTCCCCGGCTGTACAAGCGCCTCGGGAACTGAATGCAGAACCAGATGTGCGAGACCAGATGAACTGTGAAAACGCAGGACTCCAAGTCCAGTCGCAACGGCAGCCTTTGAAGTTAATACCGCCGCGCCAGGATATTGGGCCGAACCTGTAATTGCGCCAAGAGATCCTCGCGAGTATTTATGGTCCAAATCGCTTGGAGTAATAATGTGTTTCTTGGATTCTTTAGCGGTCCATTTCTGAATCTTCATGAAACCCATCCTACGCCTGATTGGCGAAAGCCAATTTTGCAAGTATTGTCCCCGTTATGGAAAAAGTACGCTGGGGATTTATCGGTGCAGGTTACATCGCAAAGTTAGCGCTCTATCCAGCGCTGCTAAATTCAAAAGATGGTGAAATTTATGCCGTTGGAGCGAAAGATCGCGAACGAGGGCTAGCACTTGCTCCCTCAGGTCTGGTTTATACAGATTACGAAGATCTATTAGCTGATCCTAAAGTTGAAGCAATCTACATTTCCCTTCCAAATTCACTTCACATCGAATGGTCTATCAAAGCGATGCGCGCAGGAAAGCATGTTCTATGTGAAAAGCCCGCGGCTATGAACGTTGCACAATTGAAAGAGGCAATTGCAGTTGCCAAGGAAACCGGACTTATCTTTATGGAAGCCAGTTGGAATCGTTGGCATCCACGCACCTTGCGCCTAAAGGAGATTGTTGATTCAGGAGTAATTGGCGAAGTAAAAACTATTCGCTCCGCTTTTACTTATGACGGTTTAGATCCTGCAAACATCCGCGCTATTCACGAACTTGGTGGAGGCGGTCTTTATGATCTCGGTCCTTACTCTGTTGCTGCGCCAATCTGGCTGATGGATTTTGCACCGGTTACCAACATCAAGACAGATGTTAAGTGGCATCCAGGTGGATGCGATGAAACCGTTACAACTTCATTTGATATTGGTGGAGCTCACGCAGAGGCGCTGACCTCGATGAATACTCCGAACACCTTGTACTTCGATGTTGT
>WLLM01000102.1 GCA_009700715.1 Actinomycetota bacterium | reverse complement strand
TCACATGGCCCTGGTTTTCCGGCAACGAGTGAGTAGTCATCAAATTCAAGGTGAGCATCATCGGTGCCACGAGTTTCGATCGTTGTATCTTTAATTTTTATAGTTGCGCGCGAGCGATTTAAATTAATCCAACCGCGAGACTGCAAACCTTTATCTAAATCTGGCCAAGGCAGATCTTCACCGTGAATTCTTTTTCCATGGTTTGGAAGTAAATACTTAAGCGGATTCTTGGGTTTTGGTGCGTAATAATCGTTGGAACCAAATACGAATAGACCCGGAAGGTTTAGCAACGAATCAAGGGCATCGAGTGCAACAGGAACAGCCTGCATGTGCGCCAAAAAATCCCCGGTTGAGATAATTAAGTCAGGGGAGAGATCGATAAAGGATTTGATATCGGCGATCTCAGTCTTGCGCGCAGGGGTCAGGTGCAGATCCGAGAAGTGCAGAACGCGGATCGATGCATGGCCAGCGGGCAAGATTGGTATCTCAGCCTGGCGAAGTTGATAACTCATTACATGAGAAGATACACCTAGGTAATTCAAGGGTTCGGGCAATTCAAGGGTTTGGAGCAACAATCAAGTGGGACTCAAAGAGACACTTAAGAGCGACCTAACTGAGGCGATTCGCAGCAGCGACAAGGTTGTATCAGGCACGATCCGCATGGTTTTAACCGCGATCACCAACGAAGAAGTTTCTGGCAAAGAAGCGCGCACACTTAGCGAAGACGAGATCATCGCAGTTCTATCGCGTGAAGCGAAGAAGCGCCGTGAAGCTGCTGAAGAATTTGCAAAGGGAAATCGTCCCGAGAAAGCTGCAGAAGAAAAAGCAGAAGGCGAAGTAATCGCTAAGTATTTACCTGCTCAACTTTCTGAGGATGATGTTAAGAAGTTAATTGCTGCAGCGATTGCATCAACTGGCGCAGCCGGACCTGCCGATATGGGCAAGGTAATGGGCGCGATTAAGCCACAGATTGCTGGAAAAGCAGATGGCTCCATGGTTTCATCACTTGTTAAAGCAGCGCTAGCCGGAGGAAATTAATGAAATTCGAATACGCAACCGTTCCACTTCTATCTCACGCAACAAAGCAGATTCTCGATACTTGGGGTTCTGATGGATGGGAACTCGTAACCGTTATTCCAGCACCAGGCGGCGAACAACTCGTTGCTTACATGAAGCGAGAGGTTAAGTAATTATGTCTACTGATGTCCGCGCAAAGCTTGCTGAAAAAGGTTTAACACTTCCTGTCGCCGCAAAGCCAGTTGCTGCATATGTTCCTGCAGTTCGCACTGGAAAAATAGTTTTTACAGCAGGTCAGCTTCCAATGGTTGACGGAGCAATCGCCGATACCGGCAAAGTTGGCGCTGAAATTACTCAAGAGCGCGCGAAAGAACTTGCTGAAATCTGTGCACTTAACGCTCTCGCTGCAGTTGAATTAGTAGCGCCAGTTGATTCAATCATAAAAGTTGTGCGCGTGGTTTGCTACGTAAACGGTGCGCCAGGATTTGTTAGCCAACCATTCGTTGCAAACGGAGCATCTGAGTTGTTTATGCATATCTGGGGAGAAGCCGGCATTGCTGCGCGCAGTGCACTTGGCGTTGCAGAACTTCCCTTAAATTCACCGGTTGAGGTTGAACTCACCGTTGAAGTTGCTTAGTTAATTAAAGTAATTAATTAGCGAGAGCGCTTGCTTAAACGCTCTACATCAGTAATAAGTACTGAGCGACCATCAAGCTTCAGCCATCCGCGACCAGCGAAATCAGCGAGAGCCTTATTTACTGTTTCGCGTGATGCGCCAACTAGCTGCGCGAGTTCTTCTTGAGTTAGATCGTGGTTAACGAGCAAACCTTCAGCGGTTGTCTTTCCGAAACGATCACCAAGATCGATCAGTGCTTTAGCAACGCGACCTGGGACATCAGAGAAAACTAGATCGCCGACCGCTTCGTTGGTGCGACGTAGGCGTTGCGACAAACGAGCTAAAAGTTGAAGTGAAACTTCTGGATTTTGCTTAAGCCAAGGGATAACTTTTTCATGGCTAAGTGAGTGCAACTTGGCATCGGTTACTGCTGTTGCAGTTGAAGTGCGTGGGCCAGGATCAAATAGTGAAAGTTCTCCGAACATTTCGCCAGGGCCAAGAATTGAGAGCAAATTTTCGCGACCATCTCCGCTAGAAGTTCCGAGCTTGAGCTTTCCTTCAATAATTACATAGAGGTGCTCGCCGTCATCGCCTTCTTTAAAGAGGATTGAACCCTTGGCGATTTTTACTGTATCCATCGAGGCGCGCAGGGATGCTGCGGCAGCGTCATCGAGGGCGGTAAAGAGCGGGGCTCTGCGTACGACTTCATCTTCTTGAGGCACATCGGTAGTTTACTCGCATGGCCCCCGATCGCGAAACTCGGACAAATGCAAGGGCGATCTATCGAATATTGAGCAAGACATATCCCAATGTGCGCTGTGAATTAGATTTTTCTAATCCACTAGAACTGACTATTGCAACGGTCTTATCGGCGCAATGCACCGATAAGCGCGTTAACCAAGTTACTCCCGCGTTATTTAAAAAATACAAGAACGTGCGGGCATATGCCAGAGCCTCGTTAAACGATATTGAAGATTTGATTTACACAACCGGTTTTTTCCGTGCGAAGGCACGCCATATTCAAGGTTTAGCGGTAAAGATTATTGAAGATTTCGACGGAGAAGTTCCACAAACACTTGAAGAGCTAATTACCTTGCCAGGAGTTGGTCGCAAGACTGCCAACGTTGTGCTTGGCCATGCCTTTGATATTCCTGGAATCACAGTTGATACCCACTTCGGTAGACTTTCGCGAAGATTTGAGTGGAGTGAATCAAAAGATCCCGTCAAAGTTGAATTCGAAGTGGGAGAGTTAATCCCCCAAGCAGAATGGACAAACTTGTCACAACGGATGATCTGGCATGGACGTCGCATCTGCCATTCCCGTAAACCAGCATGCGGTGCGTGTCCGGTTGCAAAAATTTGCCCTTCGGTCGGAATTGGTGAAATAGATAAAGTGAAAGCAAAGGCTTTAGTTAAGAGTGACGAGGATTTCCGATGAAGCGAGCTCTCATTGTTATTGCATCGCTGATTCTGGCTGGTTGCTCAGTATCAGAACCAGTTGCGATCAAAGGTGAAGTTATTTCTTGTGGTTCTGTTACATCAGAAAAGGCAATCATCGAAGGAATTTCTGTGGAATGTGTAGATGGTTCTGCGGGCGCGCTTATTGAATCTTTGCGAGGACCAATGGTTCTTAATGTCTGGGGATCTTGGTGCACGAGTTGTTTAGCTGAAATGCCCGAATTTGTTAGCTTTTACGGCAAAGCTAAAGACAAAGTTCAGTTAGTAGGTGTTGCTGTCGAAGAAGTAGATCCCGCAGATTCACGCAGATTTATAGAAGAACATGGCATGACTTGGCCAAATTTCTACGATCGTGAGAATAAAACTCGTGGTTACTTTGGAATGGGAGTTCCGGTGACTTGGTTTATCGACGCAGAAGGAAAAGTAACCTTTAAAAAGATCGGCGTAATAAAATCAGAACAAGAACTTATTGATTTAACCGCAGAGCATTTGGGAGTGGAAATCTAATGTTGGTAGACCTAGTCATCGCAGCAGCAGTGATATTTTCAGTTGTAATTGGTTACCGCAACGGCCTTATTCGTACTCTATTTAAATTTATTGGCTTTGTACTCGGTGGCGTCCTCGGAATTTATCTCTCACTTAAGTTCTCTCATGATTGGTCGCTAGATCTAAAGCGTATTGGTTTTGTAATTGCCGCCATTGTTGCCGGTGGATATCTCTGTTCATTCTTGGGCGGACAGTTGGCAAAGGGTCTTCGCGCCACAATCTTT
>WLLM01000101.1 GCA_009700715.1 Actinomycetota bacterium | reverse complement strand
AGATGTAATAAACATCGTTCATTCTCCTTTGCCTAATTGACCGAATGGCAAGGGTAAACCACAGATAGTGATCTGTGCAACCTAATTAATTTCTAAGCTAAGCGAGCAGGCCGGCTTCACGCAGGAAGCGGCTCGGGTTCTGGCGATGGCTGATATGTAAATCCACCTTCGCACGCGTCATTCCAACGTAGAACAAGCGGCGTTCTTCATCGATCACCGCATCGGACTGGCCAGTAACCCCAGATTCCAGCGGCAAGATTCCTTCAGATGCGCCAATCAAAAATACGCGCTCCCATTCCAAGCCCTTTGCCGCATGCAGAGTTGCCAGTGTTACCACCGGCATCGTTGGTGGATTATTTTGTTGAACGCGATCTTCGATCTCACGTAAATATCCGCGCAAAGTCTTTGGGCTAAATCCGGCATCAGCATCGAGTTCGCGCGCTAAATGCAGGAGAGCTGCAATGCCATCGATACTTTCGCCAGTTAAAAATGGTTGTGCGATGGTGCGAAGTTCATCGATCCAAGAAACGCCTTCTGTTGGCAGAACAGATGCGCGACGAACTTCTTTGAGAAAATCGCGAACATCTTGGCGGTCGAAGAATCTTTCGGTGCTGCGCACTTGATATGGCAGACCCAACTTATTCATCGATCTCTCAACGCCCTTAAGTTGGTTATTGGTACGTGCCAAGATCGCGATCTCTTGCGCTTGAGTGCCGCTCTGCAGCAGCGCGGTGATTTCGGCAAGTAGACCAGCTATTTCGGCATCCTCATTGGCATATCCATCAACTGATGGTTTGGTGCCGTGATCGTTAAGGGCAACGAGTTCTTGTCCCATCGCGCCATGACGCAGCAATGAGTTAGCGGCGAAGGTAATTTCTGGAGTTGAGCGATATCCGGTGCTTAGGCGAATTACTTCAGCTTCTGGAAAGCGTTGAGTAAAGCTATTTAGAAAGACTGGTGTTGCACCAGCGAATGAGTAAATAGTTTGTGCCGGATCTCCAACAACACAGATATCTTGGCGAGTACCCAGCCAGGCGTTAATTAAACGTTGTTGTACCGGTGAAATATCCTGATACTCATCGATGGTGAAGTAACGGTATTGATCTTGCACGCGTTCGCGCACGGTGCGCTCTTCTTCGAGCATCGCAGCGGTAAGAAGGAGAACATCTTCGAAGTCGATCGCAAGTTCTTGCTTCTTAACGCTTTCATAAGCTGTGTAAACCTTCGCTAACTTCTCGGCGTTAACGCGCGGTTTCTGGGTGCGCTTATCAATTTCAGTTACAAAATCTTCAGGAGCGACTTGCGAAACTTTTGCCCATTCAATTTCGCTGGCGATATCGCGCATGAGTTCACGCGAAGTCGCACGTAGTTCGCCTGATAAGCCTGCGCGATTAATTGCCTCACCGATAAAGCCTGCTTTTGCGGTCATTAGTTCCGGAACGCGGCCACCAAAGACGGTCGGCCAGAAGTAGATCAATTGCTTTAGCGCAGCCGCGTGCACCGTGCGTGCAGCAACAGTTGGCACGCCTAGCGAACGAAGGCGGGTGCGCATTTCTCCAGCAGCACGTGAGGTAAAAGTTAACGCCAATACTTTCTGCGGATCCATCGTGCCGATCGCAGCGGCGTAGGCGATGCGATGTGTGATCGCACGAGTTTTACCGGTGCCAGCGCCGGCAATTACACAGACAGGCCCACGAGTAGCAAGAGCAACTGCGCGTTGATCGTTATCGAGCGCTGCCAGAATTTCTTCGGCGCGAATATCGCCACCAGTTGAATTTCCAGAAGAGTTATCTAGCGCCACGTTTCACCACCGATAAGTTTGGCACCACCTTGACCTTCTGCACCACTTGCAAACCAACGATCGATCATCTTGCGCGCAACCGACATAGTTGGTGGAAGCAATAAAGTTCCCGCATCTGATTGCGCTTTTACTTCCGCGCGCGAGAACCATTTAACTTCAGTGATCTCTTGGCCATCAGGGCGGGCAATTTCTGGCGCATCAGTTACTGCATCAAATGAGATCATGATTGAAGCTGGAAATGGCCAAGGTTGCGAACCTAAATAATCTATTTCGCGAACTAGTACGCCAGATTCTTCAAGCACTTCGCGTTGAACACATTGTTCAAATGTTTCACCAGGTTCAAGAAAACCAGCAAAGCAAGAGAAGCGACCCTCGGGCCAAACAGGTTGATGTCCCAACAGAATGCGATCATCTTTATCGCGCACCAAAACAATGACTGCACAATCAGTGCGCGGATAATGTTCGCTCTGATCTTTATCGCAGGTACGAATTGCACCGCCCTGGGCAACTGAAGTTGCCGCACCACAGCGCGCACAATGTGTATGTGACTTATGCCAGTTTGCTAAAGCAACTGCATGGAGTGAGATCTCCATTTCGAACTCTGAGATGAGCCCACCGATTTCGCGAAGCGTTAAATAACCATCTGGCGCTTTCTCGCCTTGCGGTGCAACAGATGATGAGTTCCAAGCGAAATATGGCTCTTGATCTATCTCATCTAAACCAAGGAAATACTTTTCACCTAACTTGTATTCACCGCTTTCGATCAGCGATTGAACTTGGCTGGCAGATAGAAAGCGCAGTTTTGTTCCGCCCGCTTCGACTGCCAAGCGCGCATCGGCAACGTGAAGAATCTTGGCGCGTTGCCACATCTGATCAAGGGTTGTCTGGTTGGTGCGCAGGTGGCCGGCGCGGTCCATCTTCGATACCTGTCCGTTGACCGCGCTCATAAGGGTGAACGCTACTAGCCTTGGCCGCATGCGCATCACCTCGTGGAACCTGCTCCACGGCCAGCCAATCCCGCCACTTTCGGCCGGACCCAGCCCGGAAAGCCTTGCCGCTGCGGTGCGCCAGCTCGAGACCGAGGTCATCGCAGTTCAAGAAGTTGATTACAAATTACCTAGATCAAATACGCGCAATCAAGTTTCAGATATCGCGGAAGCAATCGGCGCTAAAGATTGGGCCTTTGCACCGAGCATCATCGGAACACCTGGCGAGAAATGGCGGAAGTTAAACGGTTTAGATCCGCGGATAGTTAGCGGTGAGAATAACTCTCTAGAAGGCAGCTATGGAATCGCAATTGCATCAACGATTCCGGTTGTTAAATGGCATCGCCTTGATTTAGGAAATTCGGTTGTGGGTATGCCGCTAGTTGTTCCAACTGAAAGTGAGACAAGTAGCAAACCCAAGATTCGCGCTATCTATGTTCACGATGAACCACGTTTGGCACTCGGTGCAACGCTGGCAAATGGATGGACGATCTTTAACACCCATCTCTCATTTGTGCCGGGCGTTAATTTATTCCAGTTAAAGAAGTTAAAGCGTTGGGCGCTTAAAATTGCGCAAGAGACAGATACTAAACCGCTGATTCTTGGTGATTTAAATCTGCCTAAGAATCTGCCAGTTGCCGCATCTGATTGGATATCCCAGATCAAGCAAAATACTTATCCTTCTTGGGGAGCCAAGATTCAATTTGATTACCTCTTGACTCATGGCGCAAGCGATGGAGTTAAAGATTTAGGCACGATCGCAACTGGCATCAGCGATCACCTGCCGCTGCGCGCAGAGATTAGCTAGCGCCGGTAATTAGTGCGATTAGCTGCGCTTCACTTAACAAATCTGCTGGACGATCAGTTTTACTAATTGGCACATAATGAAAAGCTGCTGAAACAAGTGCTGGATCAATACCCTTTAACTTCGCCCAAGCAAGGCGATATACCGCCAGCTGCACCGCCGCTGATTCACCGAGCGTTGTTGCACCGGTCTTCCAGTCGATAACTTCAAAGCGACCGTTGATTTCGTAAACCGCATCTATGCGACCACGGATCAAAACCCCGCCTAAAACAGCCTCAAATGGGACTTCTACCGCAACTGGTGAACGGTTACCCCACTCCGATGCTAACCAAGCTTGCTTAAGCGATTCAAGTGTTT
>WLLM01000100.1 GCA_009700715.1 Actinomycetota bacterium | reverse complement strand
TTCCTATGGAGAACGGTGATTCCAAGCGCAGCGCAATCAAGCAAGTTGCCAGCGGCCGCTTCGGTGTGACAAGTAATTACCTAGTAAATGCTGATGATATTCAGATCAAAATTGCCCAAGGCGCCAAGCCCGGCGAAGGTGGTCAGTTACCAGGTAACAAGGTTTATCCATGGGTAGCAAAGGTTCGCTACTCAACACCCGGTGTTGGTTTAATTTCACCGCCGCCGCATCACGATATTTACTCAATTGAAGATCTGGCACAACTTATTCACGATCTAAAGAACGCCAATAAGAATGCGCGTATCCATGTAAAGCTAGTTGCTGAAGTCGGTGTTGGCACAGTTGCTGCCGGCGTAAGCAAAGCGCACGCTGATGTTGTGCTGATTTCTGGCCACGATGGCGGAACAGGTGCATCACCTCTTACTTCACTTAAGCACGCAGGTGCTCCTTGGGAACTTGGTTTGGCTGAAACACAGCAAACCCTTCTTCTCAACGGTCTGCGTGATCGCATCGTTGTACAAGCAGATGGTCAGTTAAAGACTGGTCGCGATGTAGTAATTGCAGCTCTGCTTGGCGCCGAAGAATACGGTTTTGCAACTGCTCCACTAGTTGTATCTGGCTGCGTAATGATGCGCGTCTGTCACTTGGATACATGTCCAGTAGGCGTTGCTACTCAGAACCCAGAACTTCGTAAGCGCTTCTCTGGCAAGCCAGAATTTGTGGAAACCTTCTTCGAATACATTGCTGAAGAAGTTCGTGAAATCTTGGCCAGCCTCGGATTCCGCACACTTCAAGAAGCGATTGGACACGTCGAGTATCTCGATACTCGCGACGCGGTTAATCACTGGAAGGCAAGCGGACTAGATCTTGCTCCACTGCTAGTTCGTCCAGATGTTGATTCACCTTTGCATCGCACAACTGTTCAAGATCATGGTCTTGCAGCAGCTCTCGATAACAAGTTAATCGAACTCGCCGCTCCGGCACTTGAAAAGGGCGAGAACGTTCGCATCGATCTTCCAGTTCGAAATGTAAATCGCACCGTCGGAACTATGTTGGGTGCAGAGATTACTCGTCGTTATGGCGCAGAGGGACTTCCCGCCGGAACCATTGATGTAACTCTTCACGGTTCAGCTGGCCAGTCACTTGGCGCATTCTTACCTCAAGGAATTGTTATCCGCATGTATGGCGACAGCAACGACTATGTGGGCAAGGGTATTTCTGGTGGACGTGTCATTGTTCGCCCAGATGAACGAGCAACATTTGCTTCTCACGAAAATGTAATTGCCGGAAACGTCATCGGTTATGGATCTACCTCTGGTCAAATCTTTATCCGCGGACTTGTGGGCGAACGTTTCTGTGTACGTAATTCAGGCGCAACTGCGGTCGTTGAAGGTATTGGCGACCATGGTTGCGAGTACATGACAGGTGGAACTGTGGTTGTTCTAGGTCGCACTGGTCGAAACTTTGCGGCTGGAATGTCTGGTGGACGCGCCTTTGTCTTGGATCTAAATCCTGCGCTAGTAAATGGCGAACTCGTTGATATCTTGGCGGTACCAGAAGATCAGAAAGAGATGTTAAAGGCGCTGGTCTCTGACTTCTTTACTGAGACCGGTTCGGAAATTGCTTCTGCGCTACTTTCAGATTGGAACGCAGCGCTAAATCGCATCTCACTTGTTATGCCACGAGATTATGCGCGGGTATTAGCTGCGATCGAACGTGCGACCAAAGATGGCTTACCAGTTGATCAATATGTAATGGAGGTTGCAGCAAATGGCTGATCCAAAGGGATTTCTAACCACGCCGCGCGAGACTCCAAAGCGTCGCCCGGTTGATGTACGCATCAAGGACTGGCACGAGGTCTACGAACCGCAAAGTATCGAACACTTGCAGAAGCAAGCCGGACGATGCATGGATTGCGGTATTCCGTTCTGCCATCAAGGTTGCCCACTCGGAAATTTAATTCCGGAATGGAACGACCTGATGTGGCGCGGAGATAAAGAAGAAGCGATTGATCGTTTGCATGCGACAAATAACTTCCCAGAATTTACCGGTCGTCTCTGCCCAGCTCCGTGCGAAACTGCCTGCGTAGTTGGCATCAACGCAGATGCGGTGACAATCAAGCAGGTCGAACTGCGCACGATTGAGGAAGCATTTGGCGCCGGAAATGTTAAGCCACTTCCGCCAGAGCGCTTAACTGGAAAAACCGTTGCGGTAATTGGTTCAGGACCTGCCGGACTAGCCGCTGCGCAGCAGCTAACTCGCGCCGGCCACACCGTTGCCGTTTATGAGCGCGCCGACAAAATCGGTGGACTTCTACGTTACGGAATTCCTGAATTTAAAATGGAGAAGAACATTCTCGATCGTCGCCTTACTCAGATGGAAAAGGAAGGAACACGTTTCCGTCCCGGCGTTGATGTCGGTGTTGAGCTAACTGGCGCAGACCTACGTAAGAAATATGATGCAATCGTTCTTGCAGTTGGCGCAACTCAATGGCGCGATCTTCCGATTAAAGGTCGCGAAAATAAAGGCATTTACCAAGCGATGGAGTTTTTGCCTTGGGGAAATAAACAAGCACTTGGCGAAGTAACGGTTCCAGATATCAACGTAACCGGAAAGCATGTTGTAATTCTTGGCGGAGGAGACACTGGCGCAGATTGCCTTGGTACTTCAATTCGCCAAGGCGCAGCAAGTGTTACTCAACTTGAGATCATGCCGCGCCCAACAGAAGAACGTCCATCTTCACAACCTTGGCCAACTTACCCAATGATTTATCGCGTCTCATCTGCGCATGAAGAACTTGATAACCGCGTATTTGCCGTAAGCACCGAAGAATTTATCGGTGATGGCAACGGAAATCTAAAGGCGTTAAAGATCGTCGAGACAAAGTTTGCAAATGGAAAGTTCGAACCTGTTCCTGGAACTGAGAAAGAAATTCCTGCCGACTTTGTATTCCTGGCTATGGGCTTTACTGGTCCAGAAAAATCTGCGCTTCTGACACAGTTAGAAGTTGAACTTGATGAACGCGGAAACGTAAAGCGCGATGAAAATTTCCAGAGCAGCGAAGAAGGAATCTTCGTTGCAGGAGATGCTGGTCGCGGCCAATCACTAATCGTTTGGGCGATCGCCGAAGGGCGTAGCGCTGCAGCGGGAGTCGATAAATATCTAGAAGGCGAGAGCCAACTGCCTTCACCGATTGAGCCAACTTCACGTTCGCTTATGGTCTAACTCTCAACTCACAAACTGTCCAGTACATAATTGATTAGATAAGGTAGCCACATGCGTCGCGCGAAGATTGTTTGCACAATGGGTCCAGCTGTTGAATCTCCGGAGAAAGTCCGTGAGCTAATTGCAGCCGGAATGAATATGGCTCGCCTCAACCTTTCACATGGTGGCTATGACGAGCACCAGAACCGTCTTGATCGCGTTCGCGCTGCCGCCAAAGAAGCGGGCAAGCCAGTTGCGATCTTGGTCGACCTACAAGGCCCAAAGATTCGCTTGGCTCGCTTTAAGGCTGGCCCACACGATCTTTCCCGTGGAGATATCTTCACAATCACAACTGATGAAGTTGAAGGTACTAAAGAACGCGTTGGAACAACTTATAAAGGTTTGCCGGGGGACTGTAAGCCAGGCGATCGCATTCTTATTGATGATGGAAAAGTAACGGTAGAAGTTGTCGAAGTTAAGGGCAACGATGTTGTCACTAAAGTCATCGAGCCAGGTGCGGTAAGCAATAACAAGGGCATCAACTTGCCAGGCGTTGCTGTTTCGGTTCCAGCGCTCTCTGAAAAAGATAAAGAAGATCTTCGCTGGGGACTTAACGCTGGCGCAGATTTCATCGCACTCTCATTTGTACGAAGCGCTGAAGATATCGTCGATGTTCACCAGATTATGGATGAGGTCGGAATTCGCGTTCCCGTTATTGCCAAAATTGAAAAGCCACAAGCTGTTGCC
>WLLM01000010.1 GCA_009700715.1 Actinomycetota bacterium | reverse complement strand
TGAAATCGGTGATGAAGTTATTCAAGATCGTTTAATGGAGCGCATTGATGGCGAACTTGCCAAGGCTGGTGCGTAAATGAGCGATCTAAAACTAAGTGAGCTAACTGCAGGAAAGCCGATCAAAATTGAAAAAGACGGTCGCTCTATCTGCGTAGCGCGTGTTGGCGATGAAGTTTTCGCGGTTGATGACACCTGCTCACATTCTGATGCGTCACTATCTGAAGGCGATGTCACAGATTTCAAGATCGAATGCTGGCTTCATGGAGCCGAATTTGATCTTCGTACGGGGGAGGCGTTAACGCCTCCTGCAGTTGCACCAATTAAGACTTATTCAGTAAGCGTTGACGGAGACTCCGTCACGGTAGATGCGTAGCGAGGAAAGTTCATGAGCACTCTGGAAATCCGCGGACTTAAAGTCTCTGTTGACACCGAAAATGGTGCAGTAGAGATTCTTAAAGGCGTAGACCTCACTATCAAATCTGGTGAAACCCACGCAATCATGGGACCTAACGGTTCTGGTAAATCAACTCTTGCCTATTCAATCGCTGGCCACCCTAAATACACAATCACCGGTGGCACAGTTACTCTCGATGGTGCAGACGTACTCGAGATGACTGTCGATGAACGCGCAAAGGCTGGACTCTTCTTAGCGATGCAATATCCAGTTGAAGTTCCTGGCGTATCTGTCTCTAACTTCCTTCGCACAGCGGCAACTGCTTTGCGCGGTGAAGCGCCTAAGTTACGTACTTGGGTTGGCGAAGTTAAGGGTGCAATGGAAGCGCTCAGCATGGATCCATCATTTGCACAGCGCAATGTCAACGAAGGATTCTCTGGCGGAGAAAAGAAGCGCCACGAAATCATGCAACTTGAATTGCTAAAGCCAAAGATGGCAATTCTCGATGAGACAGATTCAGGTCTCGATGTTGATGCACTTCGCATCGTTTCAGAAGGCGTGAACCGCGCCAAGGCTGCAAACGATCTTGGCGTTCTTCTAATTACTCACTACACCCGAATTCTTCGCTACATCAAGCCAGATTTCGTTCACGTCTTTGCCGCTGGCAAGATCGTCGAACAAGGTGGGCCAGAGCTTGCCGAAAAGCTTGAAGCAAATGGTTATGCGGAGTACGTAACTGCGTAATTGCGCAATTACTAAAATTCATGGCCTTTGATGCAGTCGCAATCCGTGCGGATTTTCCGATCTTCGATCGCAAGATTCGTGACGGAAAGCGTCTGGTTTATCTAGATAGCGGTGCAACAAGCCAGAAGCCGAACGTTGTTATCGATGCGGAGAGCAATTTCTACCGCCTACATAACGCCGCCGCGCATCGCGGAGCGCATCAATTAGCCGAAGAAGCGACCGAGGCAATTGAATCTGCACGACAAGTAGTTAGTGAATTTATTGGTGGGCAAGAAGACGAGATCGTCTTCACTAAGAGTTCAACCGAAGCCCTTAACTTGCTGGCATATTCAATTGGGTCTGCCCCAAAAGGAAATAAATTTCACCTATCTGCAGGCGATGAAATCGTGGTCTCTGAAATGGAACACCACGCAAATCTCATTCCTTGGCAGCAGTTGGCTGCGCGCACTGGCGCAGTTTTAAAATGGTTCGAGGTAACTCCAGAAGGACGCCTTGATCTATCAGATATCAACTCGGTCATAACTACCAAGACCAAGATTGTCGCCCTTACTCATCAATCAAACGTTCTCGGAACAATTAATCTGCTCGATGAGTTAGTTAAGCGAACTCACGACGTTGGAGCGGTCTTCATCCTTGATGCCTGCCAATCTGTTCCACATATGCCGGTAAACGTTGTTGAGCTAGATATTGATTTCTTAGCGTTCTCAGGTCACAAAGCAGTTGGACCCACTGGAGTCGGAGTTCTTTGGGGACGTTCAAACCTTCTTGCAGAATTGCCACCATTCTTATTTGGTGGCTCGATGATTGAGTCAGTAACAATGACTGATGCAACTTGGGCTCCAGCGCCACGCAAATTCGAGCCCGGTGTACCAAATATGGCGCAGATCGTTGGTTTGGGTGAAGCGGTGAAGTACCTCTCCAAGATTGGTATGCCGGCAATTCATAACCACGAAATCGAACTTACCAAATACGCAATAGCAAACATGGCAGCGATCGATTCACTTCGAGTTGTTGGACCCCTTGATACGAATATGCGCGGGGGAGCAGTTTCATTCACGCTTGGTGAGATTCACCCGCACGATCTCGGGCAATTCTTAGACGACGCAGGAATTGCAGTTCGCACTGGACATCATTGCGCCTGGCCGCTAACTCGCAAGATGGGTGTTCCAGCAACTACTCGTGCGAGTTTCTATCTCTATAACACCCTTGATGATATTGATCAGCTCTGCACATCAATTTTAGCCGCACAGAAATACTTTGGATAATGCAGCTAGATAACCTTTATCAAGAGGTGATCCTGGATCACTATAAGAATCCGCAGAATAAGAAACTTTCTGCTAATTACGATGCCCAGGTACACCACGTAAATCCTTCGTGTGGGGATGAGATCGATTTAAATATCACTGTCAAAGACGGAGTTGTGGAAGCGATTACCTGGGATGGCGTTGGCTGCTCTATTTCGCAAGCTAGCGTTTCAATCCTTACAGATTTGCTCATCGGGAAAACGATCACTGATGCCTACAAAATCTACGACGAGTTTGTCGCGCTCATGCAGAGCAAAGGCACGGTAGAAGGCAATGAAGATCTCTTGGAAGATGCCGTCGCTTTAGCTGGCGTATCAAAATATCCAGCCCGTATAAAATGTGCACTTCTAGGTTGGATGGCATTTAAAGATGCCAGCGTGCAGGCGCAGGCGAAGTAAAGAAGCAAAGATTTTGGCTAGTAAGATCTACTTACTAAAGAGGCAAAAACGGAGATAAACCATGACAGCAACAATTGATGATGTAACCGAGGCGATGAAGGATGTCGTCGATCCTGAGCTTGGTATCAATGTGGTTGATCTCGGACTTATCTACGATGTGATGGTCGACGATAACAACATTGCCGTATTGAATATGACGCTCACATCAGCTGCTTGTCCATTGCAAGATGTGATCGAAGATCAAACTCGTCAGGCCCTTGCTCCGCATACCTCAGATGTAAAGATCAACTGGGTGTGGATGCCACCTTGGGGTCCAGATAAGATCACAGACGACGGCCGCGAACAATTGCGCGCCCTCGGCTTCACCGTTTGATCCAACTTAGTTCAAACGCTCTTCTTTATTGATCGGAACGCTTTATGTCAATGCACGCGGGCTGGATGGCTCTTCGCACCTTAAGTTCTGATCAGTCGGTTAAACATGCCAAGTTAAAACCTGGGACTCTAAAACGAATCTTCGCCTATGCAATTCCTTACAAATCAGTCTTCGCACTCTTTTTGGTCTGCCTCATTCTGGATGCCGTTCTAACTATCGCAACGCCGCTATTGCTTCGCGAACTAATTGATAAGGGAGTCATCCCGAAAGATCGTGGAGTAGTTACAACAATGGCAGTGGCCGTTGCATTACTGGCCATTGCAAGCGCTGTCGTAAATATCGTTGTCCGTTGGATTTCGGCAAAGATCGGTGAAGGTTTGATCTATGACCTTCGTTCCCAGGTCTTTCGCCACGTACAAGAGCAATCAATTGCCTTCTTTACTCGAACCCAAACAGGTGCGTTAATTTCCCGAATAAATTCCGATGTGATTGGCGCACAACGAGCCTTCACATCAACTTTCTCCGGAATCATCAGCAACGTCTTAACTCTTGTCTTGGTAGTTGGCACAATGCTGGCGCTGAGTTGGCAGATAACTATCGCGTCTCTCTTATTGTTACCCATATTTCTGGCCCCCACAAAGTGGATTGGTTCACGACTCCAGGGGTACACCCGTGATTCATTTGAGATTAACGCTGAAATGTCATCAACTATGACTGAGCGTTTTAACGTATCTGGTGCGCTCTTGGTAAAGCTCTATGGTGATTTGAACACAGAATCGAAAGTCTTTAAAGCTAAAGCTCGCAAAGTTGCCGATATCGGTATCTCCATGGCGATGCTCAACACCTTCTTCTTTATCGCGCTTATTAGCATCGCCGCTCTTGCGACGGCGATCGCCTATGGCATCGGGGGACACCTGGCGATAGATGGCGCTATAACCGTTGGAAGTCTTATCGCGATTACCACTTTGCTGGCACGTCTATACGGTCCGCTTGTTGCTCTAGCAACAGTGCGCGTTGATGTTATGGGCGCACTAGTCTCTTTCGAGCGCGTCTTCGAAGTATTAGATCTTGAACCAATGGTGAAGGAGATTGCCAAACCGATTGAGTTGATGAGCAAGACGCCGGCGATTGCTTTCACAGCTGTACGTTTTACATATCCAAAGGCTCAAGAAATTTCTCTTGCTTCACTTGAGGCTGCATCACTTCCTGAAATTAAAGATGCTGAAGAAATTCTTAAGGGTATTTCTTTTGAAGTTAAACCCGGAACAGTTACTGCTCTAGTTGGACCATCTGGTGCTGGTAAGACAACTATCAGCGCGCTACTTCCACGACTCTACGATGTAACCGGTGGGGCAATCTCAATCGATGGCGAAGATATCCGCAACTTCACCCTTAATTCACTACGCGCATCTATTGGCGTCGTTATGCAAGATTCACACCTTTTTCACGACACCATCACCTCTAATCTCAGATATGCAAAGAGCGATGCCACGATCGCCGAAATGCAAGCGGCATGTGAAGCAGCTCAAATTTGGGATCTAGTTTCATCTCTGCCAAATGGCCTAGAGACTATGGTTGGCGAACGCGGACATCGATTATCAGGTGGCGAGAAACAAAGACTGGCTATTGCGCGGCTACTTTTGAAATCACCAAGTATCGTAATTCTTGATGAAGCAACGGCTCATCTCGATTCTGAAAATGAAGAACTTGTCCAGAAGGCGCTTGCTCAAGCGTTACACGGTCGAACCAGTATCGTGATTGCCCATCGCCTTAGCACTGTAATGAACGCTGATCAGATTATCGTTCTGGAAAATGGATCCATCGCCGAGCGCGGAAAGCATGAAGAACTTGTTCTAAATGGCGGGCTTTATTCAGAACTCTTTGCTCGTCAGGATCTGACCACGACGAATTAGTATTCGACCGTAGATCACAAGGCCTGCGAAAAAGATCCATTGCAAGGCATAGGCAAGATGCGGACCATCGCTTAATTCGGGAACCTGCGCGGGAACTTCTGGGGTTAGTGATTCCACAGAACCGCTTAGCAAATCTAAATAGAAACCTTCAGATTTCGAATCTGTCTGCGCATTCAACTTAGAGATCATTCCGCCACCACTGGATGGAAGAGCGAAGAAAGCGCCTTGCGGAAGGGATCGATCTAAACGTAGGCGAGCTTTGATTGAAACTTCTTCAGTTGGGGGCGCGCTCACAATTGGGGCGGTAGTTGCATCTTTTCCAGCCTTAACCCATCCGCGATCTACCCAGAATGAGCGACCGTCGCTGGAGGTAAATCTCGTCAAAACTTCGTAGCCATAGACACCTTCAAAGTATCTATTCTTTAAAAGTATTTGCTTTTGCGAATCGAAAGTTCCCTGCGCCGTAACGGTTCGCCATTCAACTTTGGAAAAGTCGTCATTGGTTTCGGATAATTCAATCGCCGGAAGTTGAAGCTGTGATTCGATAATCGCGTTGCGATCTTGACGATCTATTCCACGTTGAAATTGCCATTGACTTGCCCAAAGGCAGCCGGCGATTAAAATCAGGGCGATTAAGGTTTTTAAGATTGAGCGAGGTTCCTTGATCGGTTTACCGAGTTCGCTCATAGTGCGAGTCTAGCGAAATGCGAGTTATTCGATTGATTTAGCTTTGTCGGAAACCAATCCTGCGCCAGGAGCGAAGCTTTCGCGCCCTGCATTAGCAATAACAACCGCAAAGTAAGGAAGGGTCACTGCGCCAATAAGTGCAAACCAACGGTATGGGCTTGGCAGCAAAACAGTGAGGATAAAACAGCCGGTACGAATCATCATTGAATAGAAATAGCGACGTTGTCTGCCAGCCTGATCGCGAGTTAGCGACGCTGGGGCAGCGGTAATGTCATATACCGCTGGAGACTTACTTACTGACTTGCGTCGAATCGCCATAGGCCAAGAGTAAGGCGCAATACCGAGGCGCGCCCGCCGAAATCGGCAAGTTACGCGTAAGTAGCAGGGTAAGTTTTGTCATATGTCCGATCAAGCAAAAGCGATAGCTCTAGTAACTGGCGGAAATCGCGGTATCGGTTTAGCGATCGCGCAGTCACTGCAAGCCGATGGCCATCACGTAGTAGTTACTTATCGCAGTGGCAATGCACCAGCCGGATTTAGCGCAGTGCAGATGGATGTCACATCATCAGAAAGCGTTGAAGCTGCTTTTGCGGAGATTGAAGCGCAATGGGGCCTGCCAGAAATCATCGTTGCTAATGCTGGAATCACCAAAGATGGCCTAGTTATGCGAATGTCAGATGAAGATTTCGAAAGTGTAATTAACGCCAACTTAACTGGCGCCTTCCGCGTCGCCAGACGAGCGACAAAAGGTTTACTAAAGTTAAAGCGCGGACGCCTCATATTTATAGGTTCAGTTGTCGGGGGAGTCGGTGCCGCCGGACAAGTTAATTATTCGGCAAGTAAATCTGGGCTGCTCGGTATGGCTCGGTCTTTTGCGCGCGAACTTGGTTCTCGTGGAATTACTGCAAATGTGATTGCTCCAGGATTTGTCGAAACCGATATGACTGCAGCTCTCGATGAAAAACGTAGAACCGAGATCGCAAGTTCGGTACCGCTGGGCCGATTCTGTTCTGCTGATGAGATTGCAAAGGTAGTTAGCTTTATCGCATCTCCCGCAAGTGGCTATATAACAGGAGCTTTAATTCCAGTAGATGGTGGATTAGGAATGGGGCATTAAATGGGAATTCTTCAAGGCAAAAATATTCTGGTTACGGGCGTCTTAACTGATGGTTCGATCGCCTTTCACATCGCCAAGATCGCACAAGAAGAGGGCGCCAACGTTTTGCTTTCCTCCTATGGTCGGGTCATGAGTTTGACTACTCGAATCTCTGGTCGCTTGCCGCAACCCGCCCCAGTCATTGAACTCGATGTCACAAACCAAGAACACTTGGATGCCTTGGCAGATCGCGTG
Organism: Actinomycetota bacterium; assembly: GCA_009700715.1. Taxonomy (GTDB): domain Bacteria; phylum Actinomycetota; class Actinomycetes; order Nanopelagicales; family Nanopelagicaceae; genus Planktophila. The sequence continues at coordinate 5,744 of WLLM01000010.1, read as the reverse complement.
AAAGAACATTTCCCACATCTCGATGGCGTTGTTCACTCAATTGGTTTTGCACCAGAAGCAGCACTAGGCGGAAACTTTTTAAATACCGCCTGGGAAGATGTTGCTACAGCTGTACATGTTTCGGCATATTCGTTGAAATCTTTAACAATGGCTGCCCGCCCACTGTTTAACGGTGGCGGCTCAGTGGTTGGCCTTGATTTTGATGCCACCGTTGCCTGGCCAAAATATGACTGGATGGGCGTTGCCAAAGCGGCGCTCGAATCAACTTCACGTTACTTGGCGCGCGATCTTGGAGCGGAAAATATTCGCGTTAACTTGGTAGCGGCAGGCCCTATTCGCACCATGGCAGCAAAGTCGATTCCCGGATTCGATGAGTTCGAAAAAGTCTGGAACGAGCGCTCACCTTTGGAATGGGATGTAACTGACCCAGTGCCTGCCGCCCAGGCTGCAGTGGCCCTTTTATCTGACTGGTTCCCAAAAACCACCGCTGAAATCGTGCATGTAGACGGCGGTTTGCACGCGATGGGCGCTTAACGGTAAAGTTCGCCTCAGACCAGTGGCTTTGGCTACTGCAAGAGGAGCTCACCGCTCCCACCTTCTTGGCCTAGTTTTCTAGAGCTGGCTGGTTTGTCGAAAGTAAGCCGCCTCACGGGCGCCTTTTTCTTTCCTTAGCGGTGCGCGATTTCTGCGGTAAACCCCGGCTACTAACGTCAAATCAACAGAAGTAAAACGACAAAGTAGTAACCAACTAAGGAGCACAAATCACAACTGAACCGCGCATCAATGACCGTATCCGCACACCCCAAATTCGTCTCATCGGCCACACCGGTGATCAAGTTGGAGTTGTAGATATCGAAGTAGCGCTACAGATGGCAGATGAAATTGGTTTAGATCTCGTTGAGATCGCACCAGAGGCAAATCCACCTGTATGCAAAATCATGGACTTCGGCAAATACAAGTACGAAATTGCCCAGAAGGCTCGTGAAGCTCGTCAGAACCAGACCCACATTGTGGTGAAGGAAGTGCGATTGACACCAAAGATTGAAAACCACGATTACGAGACAAAACGTAACGCAATCGTGAAGTTCTTAAAGGGTGGCGACAAGGTAAAGATCACGATGAAGTTCCGCGGACGCGAACAAACTCGCCCCGAGCTTGGTTTCAAATTGCTACAACGTCTTGCAGAAGATGTTGCAGAAGTTGCTTTTGTTGAGTTCGCCCCTAAGCAAGAGGGTCGAAATATGACGATGGTGCTGGGGCCGACGAAGAAGAAGACTGAAGCGGTAGCAGAGCAGAAGGCAGCGCGTGCAGCCAAGGAAAAGGCAGCGCTCGAGGCGGCAGAAGAGAAGTAAAAAGTTTTTCAAGTTTTAAAAGTTTTAATTAGACGACGAAGTACAGGAGAAGATAAATGCCAAAGATGAAGACCCATAGTGGCGCGAAGAAGACTTTTCGCGTAACCGGTTCAGGAAAGATCATGCACGAGCGTGCAGGCAAGCGCCACCTTTTGGAGCGTAAGTCATCTCGCGTAACTCGTCGTTTGAGTACAGAACAGTCAGCTAAGCCAACCGTCACAATGACAGCCAAGCGCATGCTTGGTCTTAAGTAAGGAGTGTGAATTAAATGAGAGTAAAACGTGGAGTTCACGCTGCTAAGAAGCGTCGCACAACCCTTGAACGCGCTAGCGGATACCGCGGCCAGCGTTCCCGTCTTTTCACAAAGGCGAAAGAGCAAGTCACTCACTCAATGGTTTACGCGTTTAACGACCGTAAAGATAAGAAGGGTGATTTCCGTCAGCTTTGGATTCAGCGCATTAACGCTGCTGCCCGCGAAAACGGAATGACTTACAACCGTTTCATCCAAGGCCTAAAGGCTGCTGGAGTTGAAGTTGATCGTCGCGTTCTATCCGACATTGCAACAAATGATCCAGCAACATTTAAGACTCTTGTTGATCTAGCTCGCAAGAACCTAGTCAGCGCTTAAAGTTATAAATGATTGAGAGCCTTCACTCGCCGCATATCGCGCGGGTGAAGGCTCTTATTTCATCCCGCGGCAATAAAGAGCGCGGAGAACATGGGCAATTTATCGCCGAAGGTCTGCAATGCGCCCGCGAAGCGCTGGCTGCAACTTCTGGCCCAAAGGTCAAAACGATTTTTCTTACAGAGAGCGGTCAATCGCGCATTGATTCCGCTGGTTTAGATACTTCCAGCGTTGAAACTATTTTGGTTAGCGAGCCGGTGATGGCCGCGATGTCTTCAACGATTACGCCACAAGGAATTCTTAGCGTCTGTGAGATAGGACGGAATGATTTTTCTGAACTAAAGTTGAACGGACACTCGAAATTTATTTATCTTCATGAAATTCAAGATCCCGGTAATGCCGGAACAATTCTGCGCAGTGCCGATGCGATGGGAATTAATGCAGTAATTACTTCACCAGGCAGCGTTGATATGTACTCACCAAAGGTAGTTCGTGCAACTGCCGGTTCGCTCTGGCATATCCCGCTTTACTCCGGAATCACTCTGGCAACGCTCTCCGAAAAATTCCCAACGATGACTAAATTGGCTCTCTCTGCTCAAGGCAGCACATCACTATTGGAACTTGAAAACGTAGGCGATTGCGTTGCAATCTTTGGCAATGAAGCACGAGGTATAGACACCTTGATTAGCGGTGATGTAGTTGCGGTAAATATCCCAATGAAAGGTAACGCCGAGAGCCTTAATCTTTCTGCGGCTGCCTCAATTGTGATGTTCCATCTCGCCGCTCTTTAATCGGTTCTTAGTTCAAATATCCCGCATCTTGGAAAGGTCACAGGTTAAGATTTCGCTATGAGCCCGGCAGAAATTCAAAAATGGGTGAGCGATGCCGCAACGGCCTTCGCAGCTGCGGGCGACCTCGATTCTTTGAAGAGCGCCCGCCTTGCCCACCTCGGTGATAAGGCCCCAATTTCACTTGCTAGTCGCGGATTGGGATCACTTGCACCAGAAGAAAAAGCCAGCGCTGGAAAGTTAATTGGTGAAGCAAAAGCGGCGATCGCAGCGGCGCTCGAGAAAGCGACTGAAAAGCTAGAAGCTGAACGTGACGCCAAGGTGTTGCTTGAAGAAGTTGTAGATATAACGCTTCCCGTTAATCGCGCACATCGCGGGGGACTTCATCCAATTACGATCATCAAGAACGAGATTAGCGATTTCTTTATCGAACAGGGTTACGCGGTTGAAGAAGGACCAGAACTTGAATCTGGATGGCTCAATTTTGATGCGTTAAATATTCCAGCGGATCACCCTGCTCGCACAATGCAAGATACTTTCTACATCGAACCAGTTGAATCTGGCATGGTGTTGCGTACCCAAACTTCACCTGTGCAGATTCGCTCGATGTTGCAGCACGAACCACCGATTTACATGATCTGCCCTGGCCGTACCTTCCGCGCTGATGAGCTAGATGCCACTCACAGTCCGGTCTTTCATCAAGTCGAGGGGCTGGTTGTAGATAAAGGCATCACAATGGCGCATCTAAAAGGAACGCTCGATAACTTTGCGCAAGCGATGTTTGGGCCAGATGTCACAACGCGTTTGCGCCCATCTTTCTTTCCATTTACTGAGCCAAGTGCAGAAGTAGATATCTTCTTCAATGGTCGCTGGATTGAATGGGGCGGTTGCGGAATGGTAAATCCAAAAGTTCTTGCAACTTGTGGCATCGATACAGATGTATATAGCGGCTTTGCATTCGGTATGGGGTTAGAGCGCACACTTATGGTTCGCCACAACGTCACCGATATGCACGATATTGTCGAAGGCGATCTTCGCTTCACGCGCCAGTTCGGAGTTGGGCTCTAATATGCGCGCACCTTTATCTTGGATCCGTGAGTTTGTAGAAATTCCTGCAAAGATTTCCGCCGAAGAAATCTCAAATGCACTCATCCGCGTAGGTTTTGAAGTCGAAGAAATCATTGAATCCGGCTCAGACTTAACTGGCCCGCTAACCTTTGCCAAAGTCCTAACAATCGAAGAGATAACTGAGTTCAAGAAACCAATTCGTTATGTGGGACTTGATTGCGGCGAGAAAGAGACCCGTTACGTAATTTGTGGTGCCACTAACTTCGCGGTTGGCGACATCGTTGTTGCCGCACTTCCTGGGGCGGTTCTGCCTGGAGATTTCAAAATTGGCGCGCGTGAGACTTACGGAAAAACTTCCAATGGAATGATCTGCTCATCACGCGAACTTGGTTTGGGAGATGACCACTCAGGAATCATGGTCTTTGCCGAAGGTGAAGTTCAAATTGGCGCAGATGCGATCGCAGTTCTGGAAATTAACGACACAATTTTTGATGTGGCAGTAAACCCTGATCGCGGTTATGCCTTGAGTATTCGCGGCATCGCCCGCGAAGTTGCCGGATCCCTTGGTCTTAACTTTAAAGACCCCGTTGATTCACTGCGTTCTTTGAAATTTGAAGAAACCGGCAAAGGTGTAACCGCAGAGATCGAAGATCCGGCAACGGCTTCAGTTTTCTACCTACGTACTCTTTCGAATTTCGATCAATCTGCGAAGACTCCAATCTGGATGCGCCGACGCATTGAGAAGATGGGGATGCGTTCCATCTCGTTAGTTGTCGATGTAACGAACTATGTAATGCTCGAACTTGGTCAGCCGCTACACGCATTTGATAAGGCGAAGATCGCAGGTGGCCTCACCATCAAACGCGCTGGGAAAGCACAACCCTTTACAACACTTGATGGCCAGATTCGCCAACTCGATCCTGAAGATTTAATGGTTTGTGACGATAAGCAACCTCTGGCACTTGCCGGCACCATGGGCGGTCAGTCCTCTGAAATATCCGAGACTACAACTGATATCGCACTCGAAGCCGTTCGCTTTGATCCAGTCTTAATTGCCAAGAACTCGCGTCGCCACAGACTTTCTTCTGAAGCATCGCGTCGTCTCGAACGCAGCGTTGATCCATCACTTGCTGAATTTGCGTCAGCTCGCTTCGTTGAGCTCTTAACTGCTCACAGTTCTGCCAAGCATGTTGCAACGGTCGTTGCGGGCGAACCAAAGTATGCGCCTGTTGTGAAACTCGATCCTGCCTACATCTCAAAGATTTTGGGGCTAGAAGTTGTACCTTCTGAAATCGCGCGCGTTCTGCGCGTAATTGGTTGCGATGTAGATGAGAAGTCATTCACTGTTGATCCACCTGCATGGCGTTCTGACCTATTAACTCCGGCAGATTTAGCTGAAGAAGTCGCGCGCATGATTGGCTACGACAAGATTCCATCTATCTTGCCGCCGCGCCCAAATCACGCCAGCCTTACGTCAACTCAGAAGCGTCGCCGTGCGATCGCTTCCATGCTCGCGGCACGCGGTTTGGCAGAAGTTCAAACTTTCCCATTTACCAATCAAGAGACCATCGATCAGATGGGATTTGTTGGAGAACGTGCTTCCACATATCGCATTGCAAATCCAATGTCTGAAGAATTTCCACTCATGCGCGTGCATTTAGTACCAGGACTCATCGAAGTTGCGGCGCGAAATATCAGTCGCGGTGCAAAAGATTTTGCGATCTTTGAAATGGGATCGATCTTCCGCAGCGCCCAAAAACTGGTTCCAGCCGTTTCTCCGGTGATCGGAAGCCGACCTGATGCCAAAACAATTGAGGCGATTTACGCAAGTGTTCCTCCACAAGCTTTTCACGTTGCTGGACTGCTTGTAGGAAAGGTTGAAAACGAGGATTGGCAAGGCAAAGCACGTGC
>WLLM01000001.1 GCA_009700715.1 Actinomycetota bacterium | reverse complement strand
ATCTCCGCCGAATTTCTCGAGTACCGCTTCAGCTAAAACAAGCGCTGCCATAGCTTCTGCAACTACTCCAGCAGTAGGAACTGCACAAACATCTGAACGCTGATTAATAGCCTTTGCTGCTTCTCCAGTCTTAACATCGATCGTATCGAGGGCCTTAGGAACAGTTGAGATTGGCTTCATCGCAACGCTTACGCGAAGAATTTCGCCATTGGACATTCCACCTTCAGTGCCACCCGCACGATCTGTACGGCGCTTAATTAAGCCATCTGCACCGCGTTCGATCTCATCGTGAGCAACCGAACCACGTCGCGTTGCAGTTTGGAAACCATCGCCGATTTCCACGCCCTTAATTGCTTGAATTCCCATCATCGCAGCTGCGAGCCGTGCATCGAGTCGACGGTCCCAATGCACATGCGAACCTAAACCTGGAGGCAAGTTATATGCCAAAACTTCACAAACGCCACCGAGCGTATCGCCATCGGAGTGTGCGGATTCAATTTCAGCAATCATCTTTGCGCTAGTTGCGGGATCTGCACAACGAACCGGATCGTTATCGATGCGCACCATATCTTCCTTTCCAGGAAGTTCTGTGCCATCGGGAATTCGTGCAGTGCCAATCGAAACCACGTGGCTAAGAATCGTTATACCAACGCTCTGCTGCAGAAAAGCTCTCGCTACTGCTCCGAGTGCAACCCGCGCCGCTGTTTCACGTGCGCTAGCGCGTTCCAAAATTGGTCGTGCATCATCCAAATCGTATTTCTGCATACCAACAAGATCAGCATGACCAGGACGTGGACGAGAAAGGGGAGCATTACGCGCCAAATCTTTAATCTCATCAAGAGGAACCGGGTCGGCCGACATCACTTTTTCCCACTTTGGCCACTCTGAGTTTCCTACTTGAATTGAAATCGGACCACCCTGAGTGAGACCTAAACGAATTCCTCCAAGAATAGAAATTTTATCCGCTTCGAAATTCTGTCGAGCGCCACGACCAAAACCTAAGCGTCGTCGCGCTAAATGAAAATCAATATCCTTCGAAGATATTTCAACGCTGGCTGGAATGCCCTCGATGATCGCCGAAAGGGCCGGTCCATGGGATTCGCCTGCTGTTAACCAACGCATTGGCATATTGTTGCAGATTAAGCGCTTATCTCGCGCACCAAATATATGCGGCGCAGATGGCTGGGGCCATAGCCATAGAATCTGAAAGCAATCGTCCCCTTATTCGATTTATCGCGATTAATAACGCTGAAAAAACGAGGAATCCGCTAATTAAACGATTTGCCCCCGAATATGTCGTTGGTAGGAAGAAAATCGAAAGCAGCAGTATCAGTTTCACATCACCAGCCCCCAAACCAAGTCGATAAGCCAAGAGTGAAAACACGAAAAGAATCAAAGCCTGGACTATGTGCAATTGAGATTTCTCGAAGAAACTCAGAATAAGAAATATGAAGAAGAGTGCGGCAAGTGCCCGGTTACTGATCCTGTGGTGTTTCAAATCGTAGATTGATAAAAAGATCGAGGCTAGAACCAAGGTGAAAAACACCCCTGAAATCTAAATTAAACCGAGTTAACTTTTCGAGTAATTGAGTGATCTGTGGACTAGCGGAGCGTATTAATTAGAGATAACCGCAATTGTTCGTCTATCAGCTTCAGGCCAAGTGGCTCTACCAAATTAATTTGATCAATTCCCTGGTAAAGCAGAAGTTCCAAGCCGCCAATAACCTTGCCTCCAGAATCAGACCAGCGACGCGCGATTAGCGTTGGCCAAGGCTTATATAGGACATCAAAGAGAAGACCATCAACTTTTGAGGGGATATTGTCAGCGACAAGATCGGCAGCACCTGACGGTGTTGTATTAACAATTAAGCCAAAAGATCGCAGGTCTATTTGATCATCCCAAGGCAAAAACTCTGGAGTTAATTTTGTAAAGCAAGAAGCGATAGCAGCGTTGCGTCTTACACTTCGACCCATAATTGTTACATTATCTGCAATTGCATCTAACGCACCCGCCACCGCTCGAGCAGTTCCTCCAGCCCCTAAAACCAACACTGAATCGAAATGATCGTAACCACCGTTGGCAAGCGCCTTAACAAACCCTGAACCATCCGTGCTTGTTGCACTCCAACCTGTGCTGGTTCTAATGAGTGTATTTACCGATTGAATCCGCGATGAAAGTTCATCGATTTCAATCTCCAGCGCCTCCGAAATTTCTAGAACTTCTTCCTTCAACGGCATCGTTAACGACAAGTAATCAAATTCGCAGCCGCGCTCTCTTAGAAACTCTGTCAGACCTCCACTTTGAACTTCAATCGCTTCATAACGCCCCGCTACCCCAAGTAATTCAAACGCCTTGTTATGCAGAACTGGCGAAAGTGAGTGCGAAATTGGGGAACCAAGGACCGCTCCCCTGATAAGTTGCGCGCTCATTTTGCACTCCTAAAAAGTCCATCTCGTAGATTCTTTTTATATTCAACTTTCCACTTCGAAAATTGATCGTTCGAAGAGGTAAATCTAGTATCAAATGGAGCAACAGTGATGAAGAATATCCAGTCACCCTCTGCCGGATTCGCTGCAGCCTTTAGTGCTTGCGATCCCGGGTTACCAATCGGTCCCGGTGGAAGGCCGTAATTGCGATAGGTGTTATACGGAGATTTTAAAAGCGTGGAAGCAGTGCTTAAGAAAATCTTGCCTCGATCCTCTTTCAAATAATGGACTGTCGAATCCATTTGTAGAGGCATACCCATTTCCAGCCTATTTCTGATCACACGTGAAATTTTTGTAAAATCTTGGGTGTTTCCTTCAGATTGAATTATCGAAGCGATAGTCACCAAATCTTGCGCGCTGTATTTTCCATCGCCTTTAGCAACACCCGATGCAACCAACTCCTTGGCAGAGCGTTCTATCATTGCCGAGATCGCATCCGCGGCTGATGTTCCATCAGCGAATGAATACTGAGCCGGGAAAAGTAGACCTTCCAGAGATTTAAATCCTGTAGGTAAAGATGAGTTCTTTGCCGCCTTAGTGATATCAGCTGCATTAAAACCCGCCGCTATCATTTGCGAAAACACTTCACTATTCCAAGCGCCCTCGAAAATGTTAATAAGTCCAGAAATTCGCTTACTGTCGAGCAATTGAGTTAGAGCATCTTTTGCACATAACTCTTTGGCGATCAAGTGCGCACCGGGAGCAATTGTTGCAGCCCGTGGATCTCCTACAGCGAGGCCAAAGAACGAACGAGCAGATTTTACAACTCCCGCGGAAAATAACTGATCTGCTATATCTGAACCCGTGGCACCTTTGGCAATATTGATCACTGCATCAATGCTTGGGTTCGGCTCGCTATTGATCGAACTTTGCGAACATGCGAAATCCAGGGCCACCGAAGTCTTGCGAACTTCTCGTACGCCCGCAGTGAATACCAAAATAGTTATTAGGGCTAATGCGACTCTCGCCAACGCTCGTTTATCGCTTATCAATAGCCAACCCTTGTTCGAGAATAGCGACAGCCGCAGCCGAATCAATTTTACTTTTTGCAGATTTGGCATCGACACCTGCTTCGCGAAGATTACGCGCCGCTGAAACAGTTGATAAACGTTCATCGATCATCAATATTTCAATATCAAAAGAAGAGGTTAACTTCTCGGCAAAAGCTAAAGCCTTGTCGACAGCTACGGAATCAGATCCGCTTAATTGCTTGGGACGACCCACGTAGAGTTTTACTGGCTCGTACTCTTCTATAAGAGATCGGATCTTCGCTATAAGCGCGGGGTCTTTACTCAATATAACTTCGAGTGGAGTTGCAACCATTCCATCTGGATCGCAAATGGCAACCCCGATACGGACATCGCCATAATCAAAAGCGATGCGCCGGCCAAACCTCGACATTACTTACCGCTTATCGCATCTTCGATAGCTTGCAAAGCTTGATCAATCGCAGCAACGTTAGCTCCACCACCCTGCGCAAAATCATCTTTGCCGCCACCGCCACCGCCAAGAACTGTGGAACCAATCTTTACAAGCGCGCCTGCTTTAACGCCTCTTGCACGTGCTGCATCGCTGGCCGCAACAACCAATACTGGCTTTGCATCCACGACGCTTATTAAAACTACAACGCTGTCGACATCACGGTTACGAAGTTCGAGGGCAATCTTGCGTAGATCATCTACGGCGATGCCATCTGGAATGCGGACTGACGTAACTGTTGCACTATCAATCTTCTTAGAGCTAGCTGCAAATTTCGAAATATCAGCCATTGCCGCCGCGGAACGAACTTGAGCTAACTCTTTTTCAATCTCTTTAAATTTGACGAGAAGATCAGAGATTCGCTCTGGAAGTTCTTCCGCACGGGATCCTTTGATCAGGTTGGTAAGAGAGTTCAGCAAAATATGTTCGCGGGCTAAGAACTTGTAGGCGTCAACGCCAACTAGCGCTTCAACGCGACGAACGCCTGCTCCAATTGAAGATTCACTAAGCAACTTCACTACACCTAGTTGGCCGGAACGAGAAACGTGAGTTCCTCCGCAGAGCTCGCGCGCCCAATCTCCAACCGAAACAACGCGAACGCGATCACCATACTTCTCGCCGAAGAGCGCCATTGCGCCAAGTTTTTTCGCCTCATCTTGCGACATGACCTCTGCGCTGACTTCTAGGTTATCCAGAAGCAAAGTATTAACTCGCGCCTCAACATCATTTAGGACGCTCTCTGAAACTGCACCAGTTGATGGGAAATCAAATCGGAATCTTCCTGGAGAGTTTTCAGATCCCGCCTGTGTTGCGGTTTCTCCCAGGATCTCTCGGAAAGCTTTATGCACCATGTGCGTTGCAGTATGCGCGCGCGATATTCCATCGCGGCGTTCTTGATCAATTGTCGCTAAAGCGTTCTCGCCCACTTTTACTTCACCGGAGATAACGCGGCCACGATGGACCGAAAGACCCGTCACTGGAGCTTGTACATCGTCGATTTCGATAACCGCGCCGTTGCTTAAGACGATCCGACCACCATCGGCTAACTGTCCGCCACCTTCTGCGTAGAACGGAGTGCGATCCAAAACTATTTCAACCTCGTCACCTGCTGAAGCAGAAGGTACTGAAATACCGTCTACCAGAATGCCGTTTACCTTAGATTCAGCTTCGGTATTTGTGTACCCAACGAATTCTGATGCGCCTTTGCCGTCTGCAATTTTCTTATACTCGCTTAGATCGGTGTGGCCACTTTTCTTCGCTTTAGCGTCAGCTTTAGCACGGTCACGTTGCTCCTTCATCAATCGAGTAAAGCCCGCCTCATCAACCTCAAGGCCCTCTTCACGCGCCATTTCAAGGGTTAAATCAAATGGAAAACCATAGGTATCGTGCAATTTGAAAACATCTTCACCTGGCAGTACGGACTTTTTCGACTTCTTCAACTCTGTAGATGCCATATCAAATATTTGAGTGCCGCTCTTTAGCGTTTGCAGGAATGACTCTTCCTCTGAAACCGAAACCGCCAGAATGCGTTTTTTATCCGAAACTAGCTCCGGATATTGAGGTCCCATCGCACCAATGGCAGCGACAGTTAGTTCAGACATGATCGGATCATTTGTTCCGAGTAGGCGCATATTTCGGATCGTACGACGCATCATTCGTCGAAGTACGTATCCGCGACCTTCGTTGCCCGGGGTAACACCGTCACCAATCAACATCGCTGAAGTTCTTGCGTGGTCCGCGATTACACGTAAAGAAATATCTGCTTTTTCCGAGGAACCGTATTTAACGCCGGTTAGTTCTGTCGCCTTGTTGAGGATCTGCATCGTTGTATCAATTTCATAGATATTTTCTACGCCCTGCAAAAGAGCTGCTGTTCTCTCTAAACCAAGACCGGTATCAATACTCTTCGCAGGAAGTTCACCGAGAATTGGGTAGCTATCTTTTCCGCCGCCAGCGCCGCGTTCGTTCTGCATAAAGACCAGGTTCCAAATTTCCAAATAGCGATTTTCATCGGCAATTGGACCGCCATCGCGTCCATAAGCTGGTCCGCGATCAAAATAGATTTCCGAACATGGACCGCAAGGTCCAGGCACACCCATCGACCAGAAGTTATCGGCCATGTCGCGACGTTGAATGCGTTCTTTCGGAATTCCAATTTTCTTATGCCAGATATCTGCCGCTTCATCATCGGTTAGATAAACCGTAACCCACAACTTATCTTCTGGAAATCCATATCCGCCGTCAGAAATTGGGCGAGTTAATAAATCCCAAGCTAGAGCGATTGCGCCTTCTTTAAAATAATCACCGAAGGAGAAGTTTCCACACATTTGAAAGAAAGATGCGTGACGAGTTGTCTTGCCGACTTCATCGATATCCAATGTGCGAACACATTTTTGAACTGAGGTTGCACGCTTAAAGGGTGGGGTTACTTCACCTAAAAAGTAAGGTTTGAACGGAACCATTCCGGCGTTTACAAGTAAAAGGTTTGGATCATCAGCAATTAGAGATGCAGATGGTACGACTGTATGGGTTAAACCTTCGCGGTTATCACTTTCGAAAAAACGCAGCCAGCGTGAACGTATCTCTGCAGATTCCACTTTTAGAGATCACTCTGCCTTTTTCTTCTTTTTTGCACGAGACTTGCTCATCCCCGCGGCGCTAATCAACGCTCCTGCAACTTTAACTGCCGGTCCACTTTTATCCATAAACCCCGTCGTTGCATCCGCAACCTTGGTTGTAACATCCTCAACATTTTTGGTGATACGAGCGAAACTTTCCAAAGGACTGTTTACCAATTCAACTGTGCGGGTAGATTCGTGAATCAAAGGAGCCGCTTCATCAGTGAGTGATTTTAAAGAAGTTCGCGCTTCATCGACGAGCCGTCCGATGCGTATGACTGCATAAGAAATAGCGATTGCGATAACTAGAAGCGAGCAGGCGGCGATAATGGTTGCAATTCCACCAGGACCAGTAACCATTTCAAGCCTTCCCTTCGCTCATTAAAATCAAGTACAAAACCGTATTTACTTAAGCCTACCCGAGTGATCGCTTACTTCTTAGGCTCTGCCGCGCCATCAATTCCACTCTCTTTGCGTTGTGCAGGAGTAATTGGAGTTGGGGCACCAGTGAGTGGATCTCCACCGCTGGCAGTCTTCGGGAAGGCGATCACTTCACGGATCGAATCGCTTCCGGTGAGAAGAGCGCAAACGCGGTCGAGTCCGAGGGCAATTCCGCCATGTGGAGGTGGACCATAGTTGAAAGCTTCAAGTAAGAATCCAAATTTACTTGCTGCTTCTTCATCACTTAATCCGATAACGCTAAAGACATCCTTCTGGATTTGACGATCATGGATACGAATAGATCCGCCACCAAGTTCTGTTCCGTTAAGAACGATGTCATATGCATACGCCAGCGCGTTGGCTGGGTCAGACGAAAATGACTTGGCAAACTCTGGCTTCGGCCCGGTAAATGGATGGTGCACAGCAGTCCAACCGCCGTTATCGGTTGGCTCAAACATTGGCGCATCGACAACCCAGAGAAATTCCCAAGTGCCTTCAGTAATTAGGTTGCAGCGCTTACCAATTTCGAGTCGTACTGCTCCTAGAAGTGAGAGAGAAGCAGAACGCTCACCAGCTGCGAAGAAGATCGCATCTCCAGGATTAGCGCCAGCGGCGGCAACGATGCCCGCTGTTTCTTTCTCGGAAATATTCTTTGAGACCGGTCCACCAAGAGTTCCATCTTCATTTACCAAAATATATGCAAGACCCTTCGCGCCGCGGGCTTTGGCCCAGTCTTGCCAAGCATCTAATTCTCTGCGAGGCGATGACGCACCACCCGGCATTACAACGCTACCTACATAAGGAGCTTGAAAAACTCGGAATTCTGTATCTTTGAAGAATTCTGTCTGTTCCACCAATTGCAATCCAAAGCGCAGATCTGGTTTATCTGAACCATAGTTCTGCATCGCATCGGCATAGGTCATATGTCGAATTGGAGTTGGGATATCGAATCCAACTGCTTCCTTCCAGATTCTTACGAGCAATTTTTCGGCAACTGCCAAGATATCTGCCTGGTCAATGAAAGACATTTCAATATCCAGTTGAGTAAATTCGGGTTGGCGATCGGCACGGAAATCTTCATCTCGGAAGCAACGGGCGATTTGGTAATAGCGTTCCATTCCTGCAACCATCAAAAGCTGCTTGAAAAGTTGTGGCGACTGCGGAAGCGCATACCAACTTCCAGGTTGTAGGCGAACAGGAACCAAGAAGTCACGTGCACCCTCAGGAGTACTGCGCGTTAGATACGGAGTTTCAATCTCGAGAAAGTCTAAATCTTCCATAACGCGACGAATTGTCGAGGTTACCTTTGAACGCAGCCGCATATTCGCAGCTGGCTTTTCGCGACGCAGATCTAGGTAGCGGTACTTAAGGCGAACTTCTTCAGAAATTTCAGAGTCATTTCCACTATCCACCGGAAATGGCAGCGCTGCGCTCTCACTCAAAACGGTGATGTCATCGCCCATTACTTCGATTGCTCCAGTTGGATTTGAAGTATTTGCATTGCCGTCGGGGCGCAGAACAACTTCGCCCTTAATCTGCAAACACCACTCGGCGCGAAGTGAACCTGCGAGAGCCTCATCGCGGATAACTACTTGAACCGAACCAGTTGCATCGCGTAGATCGATAAAGGCAACGCCACCATGGTCGCGACGACGTGCAACCCAACCAGCCAGGCTAACCGTCTGACCAGCATGGCTAGCGCGAAGTGCGCCAGCATCGTGTGTACGTAACATTAAAAAGCCGCCTTTAAAAGTAGTAGAAGAGAGGAACTTAGAGGCCTTCGAGAAGAGCGCTCTGTAATTCCTCAATCTTAACCGATCTGGTGGAACCATCGCTCATGCGTTTAAGTTCAACGCTACCTGAGGCTAATTCACTATCTCCAAGAACAATTACATAGGCCGATCCGCTCTTATCGGCAGCTTTCATCGCTCCCTTGAGGGCGCGGTCACCGAAAGCAATCTCCGTGCGGATACCGGCTTCGCGAAGCTTCGCTGCGATAGAGAGCACCGGTCCTTTTTGGTTTTCGCCCAAAGGAATTATGAATAAATCGGAAGAGAATTGATTTTCGATTAGGACACCTTCGGCCTGCGCTGCGAGCAACGCACGATCTACACCTAATCCAAAACCAATTCCAGAGAGCGCCTGACCGCCAAGAATTTCCATCAGACCGTCATAACGTCCGCCGCCACCAATACCAGATTGTGCGCCCAGACCTTCATGAATGAATTCGAAAGTTGTGCCGGTGTAGTAGTCCAAACCTCTAACCATGCGTGGATTAACAACATATGAAATGCCAAGAGAATCTAGATAACTCTTTACCTGCTTAAAGTTTTCTGCTGACTCTGGAGATAGATAGTCAAGTAAAAGTGGCGCCTTAGCCATCGCCTCTTTCATCTCCGGGCGCTTATCGTCAAATAAACGTAGCGGATTTATGGCAGCACGCGACGCAGTTGCTTCATCTAAATCTAACTTTGCGATGTATTTGAGCAAATCAACGCGATGTGCTGCACGAGATTGAGCATCGCCTAGTGAAGTTATCTCTAAGCGATAGTTTTTCAAACCTAGTGATTTAAAACCTTTATCAGCGATCGCAATTACTTCAGCATCAATTGCTGGATCATCTAAACCAATGGCTTCAATACCAACTTGATAGAACTGGCGATATCGACCTGCTTGTGGACGCTCTGCGCGGAAAAATGCTCCGGAGTACCAAACCTTTACGGGAAGTTGACCGCGATCTAAACCCTTTTCGATCACCGCACGCATAACACCAGCAGTGCCTTCGGGGCGCAAGGTTATAGAACGCCCACCACGATCTTCAAATGTGTACATCTCTTTCGAAACAACATCGGTGGATTCTCCGACCCCACGAGAGAAGAGCGCGGTGTCTTCAAATACCGGAAGCTCCATCAACTGGTATCCCGCCAACTTTGCAGGTGCGATTAGTGATTCGCGAACCCATTCGAAGGCAGCCGAAAGTGGTGGGGCGTATTCGCTCACCCCTTTAGGCGCTTGGATCTTCTCGTACTTCATAAACGTAATTCTTTCAGATATGGATTATTTTTTCGCTCGAATTTAATTGTTGTCTCTGGGCCGTGTCCTGGGAGGACCCGAAGATCATCATTTAGCGGAAGAACTCTTGTTTTTAAGGTCTTTTGCATCGCTTCATGCGATCCAGATGGTAAATCGGTGCGTCCAATTGATCCAGCAAAGAGAACATCGCCGGTAATCAATAACTCGTCATTGATTGTAAACATGGTGCTCCCCCGTGTGTGGCCGGGCGCATGAATAGTGGAGATCTTCATATCTAAGAGTTCGATCTGATCACCATGTCTTAGGTTCTTAACTTCATTTGGTTCCTCAAATTTCATAGCATCAAGAGTTTTTATAAATTCAGCGCCATGTGCAGCTTGTGGCCTAAGAAGTAAGTCGCGATCTTCGGTGTGAATATATGAGGAGATGCCATAGCCATCGGCAAGTGGCTTCACTGAAAATGTGTGATCAAGATGGCCGTGAGTGATTAGAGCCGCAACTGGTTTCAAACCGTGTTCAGCGACGAGAGCTTCAATCTCATGAGAAATATCTGGCATACCTGGATCGACGATGATGCATTCTTGGCCAGGACCTGCGGCGATCACCCAACAGTTTGTGGCGAACATAGGGGCGACGAAAGAGGTAACTAACATCGCCTCACCCCCCAATTTTCGCGCGGAAATAGGCGCAAACTTTCCCCTATAAGTAAGACAGGGTACCTTTTATCTCCGCAAGACCTCATCTGCACACTCAAACAACGAAGGCGAAATCGCCGACGCGCTGAAAGGGAAAACTATGACCGAGCAAATCAATCCAGGATCAATCAACATCACACCAGCGAACGCAAGTGCAGCATCTGCACTTATTGGAGATCCATCAAAGTTCGGTCGAGTCGCAGAAGATGGCACGGTTTATGTTCGCACCTCTGAGGGTGAAAAAGCGGTCGGATCGTATCCGGGTAAAACTGCTGAAGAAGCGCTGCAGTATTTCGTTAGAAAATTTGAAGCGTTAGCATCGGAAGTTGCCCTAACCGCCGCACGCATCACAAGTGGTGCAATGGTTCCTGATGATGCCTACGAAGCGGTAAAGAAGTTACGTCAACAAGTTCGCGAACTAAATGGCGTCGGCGATCTAGCCGCTCTTGCCCTTTCTGTAGAACAGATCGAACCGCTAATTGAAGGACACCGTGAAGCCTACGAAGCGAAGAAGGTGGCAGAAGCTGCTGCTAAAGCGGCTCGTCGTGAACAAGTATTAGTTGAGAAAGAGAAGATTGTTGCCGAAGCCGAATCTCTGGCGCTTTCAGAAAACTGGAAAGTTACAGGAGATCGCCTCAAGACCTTGCTCGAGGAATGGAAGTCTGCCCCTCGCTTGGATAAGAAAGCTGACGCCGATCTATGGAAGCGCTTTTCTGCTTCACGAAATAAATTCGATAAGCGCCGACGTACCCATTTTGCAACCCTTGAAGAGACAACCAGCAAGGTTTCGGCCACAAAGAAGGCCCTCGTTGAACAAGCTGCTGCGCTAGCTAATTCGACAGACTGGGTAGCAACAGCACGAGCCTTTAAATCCTTAATGGATCAATGGAAGGCCGCCGGACGTGGCAAGCCAAGTGAAGACGCGAAACTCTGGGCTAAATTCAAATCAGCTCAGGATCAATTCTTTACAGCGAAGAACGCTGACCTAGAAAAGCGCGAAGTTTCCATGGTTGCCAACTTAGCTAAACGCGAAGAGCTAATTGTTCAGATCGAAGCGCTCGTACCTTTCACCGATGTTAAAGCTGCCAAGAATTCCTTCCGTGAACTTTCACGCTCATGGGAGAAGATTGGTATTACCCATCGCGATAAGCGCGCTGCATTAGATGCCCGCGTTGCCAAGGTAGAAGACGCTATTAAGTCAGCAGAGGCTGAGATCTGGCGCAAAACCGACCCTGCAGCTAAGGCGCGTGCGGCTGACGTTGTTAAGCAATTGGCAGATTCAATTGCCAATTACGAGAAGGTTGCCGCTAAATCATCTGCTGCCGGAAACGCTAAGAAGGCACAAGAAGCCCTTGATTCAGCAGCAGCTCGTAAGGTTTGGCTTGCAGAAGCTGAAAAGTCGCTCGCTGAATTTAATTAATTTTTATTAATTTTATCTAATTGCGATAAACGTCGTAAACACCTTCAACGGCGCGAACTGCAGCCAATACTGAATCAAGATGCGTTGCATCTGCCATTTCGAACGTGAATTTCGAGATAGCGGTTCGGTCTTTAGAAGTATTAACTGCCGCGCTTAGAATATTTACATGCTGCTCAGATAGCGCGCGAGTTACATCTGCTAAGAGTCGAGATCTATCTAGCGCTTCAACTTGGATATTTACCAAGAAGACGCTGCCTGCACCTTCCAGCCATTTCACCTTAGCGATACGTTCGCCTTGATTTAATTGGAGATCTGCAGCATTGATGCAATCTTCACGGTGCACGGATATTCCACTGCCCTTGGTGATGAATCCAATGATCGCGTCTCCCGGAACCGGTGTACAACAACGTGCAAGTTTTACCAAGACATCGCCTACGCCTTCAACTTCGATCGCGCTGCTAGTTCTACGGATTGAGTGAGAGCCAGTTGGAATAACTTCGATCGTTGGCTCAGGGTGAGAATCTTCAACGCCAAGGGACACCACTAATTTATCGATTATTGATGCGGCAGATACGTGACCATCTCCGACTGCGCTATAGAGCGCAGATATATCGGGATAACGAAGTTCGTGAGCGAGTTCTAATAACGAATGGCCTGCGAAAATCTTCTGCAACGGCAACCCAGCCTTGCGCATCTGCCGTGCGATTGATTCACGACCAGCATCGATCGCCTCTTCACGACGTTCTTTGCTGAAGTGCGCCTTAATCTTTGAGCGAGCTCGCGGAGATTTAACGAAGTTGAGCCAATCACGAGATGGCCCAGCGTTCTCGCTTTTATTGGTAACTATCTCAATTACATCGCCATTTACTAAACGCGTATCTAGCGGCACAAGACGACCATTTACCTTCGCACCAGCACATTTACTGCCGACATCAGTATGAACCGAGTAAGCAAAGTCAACTGGCGTTGAGCCGCCAGGTAGAGCGATAACGCTTCCCTTAGGTGTGAAGACGAAGACTTCTGGGCTTCCTAAATCAAAACGAAGCGCCTCTAAGAATTCAGATGGATCTTCTGTCTCCTTCTGCCATTCATGCAGTTGGCGAAGCCAGAGCATTTCCGGGGATGATGAGTTTGATTCGCTACCTTGTTTGTATTTCCAATGTGCTGCGATACCAAATTCAGCACGCGAATGCATATCAAAGGTACGAATCTGAATCTCGATCGCTTTTCCGTTCGGTCCAATAACCGTTGTATGTAAGGATTGATAAAGATTGAACTTTGGCATGGCGATGTAATCTTTAAATCGGCCCGGGACGGGTGACCAGCGAGCGTGGATTGAACCTAGAACCGCATAGCAATCACGAACATCGTTTACTAAAACACGTATTCCGACCAGGTCATAGATATCGTTAAAGTCGCGTCCGCGAACGACCATCTTTTGGTAGACGCTGAAGTAATGTTTTTTGCGCCCAGTAACTGTCGCCTCGATTGAATCTCGCAGTAAATCGCTCTGAACTGCATCAATCACCTCTTGCGTTAAGGCATCACGCGAAGGAGAGCGTTCGGCAACTAATCGGGAAATCTCTTCGAACTTCTTTGGTTCAAGCACCTCAAAGGAAAGATCTTCTAGCTCCCATTTGATGGCATTCATGCCAAGACGGTGGGCAAGCGGTGCATAGATATCTAAAGTCTCGCGTGCCTTACGTTCTGCACTATCGGAGCTAACGAATTTCCAGGTACGAGCGTTGTGAAGTCGATCCGCCAATTTAATAACCAGAACGCGAATATCGCGTGACATTGCGACAACCATCTTGCGAACTGTTTCAGCCTCGGCTGTTGGTCCGTAAGTTAACTTATCAAGCTTCGTAACACCATCAACTAAATTTGCAATCTCATCGCCGAAATCAGAGCGCAATTGCGCTAAGGAATAAGGCGTATCTTCTACGGTGTCATGAAGTAAGGATGCGATTATCGTTGTGTCGTTTAGGCCAAGCTCTGCCAAAATTTGAGAAACCGCCACCGGGTGCGTTATATATTCTTCGCCGGACTTACGGAATTGCCCCTGATGTGCCTCTTTCGCAATTTCAAAAGCGCGCTCTACATCGGCGAGCCGACTCGAAGGATGGCTCTCCTTAAGAGTTGCTATAAGTGGTGCAACTAGAGCGTTCAATTTGTAAGCCTTACTTTTGGTTAAGCCTTACTTGCGACCTTTACGCTTTGGTTGATTACGTGGTCCACGACCAACGCTTGGGCGAATTGCAGGACGACCTGGAGCAGCTACCGAAGCTGAAACTGCTTCTGCTCCCCCACGACCAGCAACGCGCTTAGCTAGCGCCTGCATAGCTGGCTCCTTCTCGCGAAGTGACGCCAAGAACGGTGGTGCGATGAAGATTGATGAGTAAGTTCCAACCGCAAGACCAATAAAGAGGGCGAGTGAAAGATCCTTCAAGGTTCCTGCGCCAAGCAGACCGGCTCCAACGAAGAGAATCGATCCGACAGGAAGCAGCGCAATCAGCGAAGTGTTGGCTGAACGAACGATTGTCTGATTAACCGCCAAGTTAGCAGCTTGTGAGTAAGTTACTTTGCCAACCGCTGCGACAGATTTAGTATTTTCGCGGACCTTATCGAATACAACAACAGTGTCATAAAGTGAATAACCAAGAATGGTTAAGAAGCCGATAACGGTTGCTGGAGTGACATCGAATCCAACTAACGCATAGATTCCAACGGTAATAAAGACGTCGTGGATCACGGCAACGATTGCAGAAATAGCCATCTTCGGCTCAAAGGCCATAGCCAAGAAGAGCATGATGACAAGCAAGAACGCGATCAATCCATAGAGCGCCTTCTTGGTAATTTCTTTACCCCATGACGGACCAATTAATTGCGTATCAATAGATTCGATAGTGACATCAAAGGTAGTGGTTAGAGCTGATTCGACCGCTTTAGATTGTTCAGATGTAAGCGCACCAGTTTGGATGCGAACTTTATCGTTACCAATTTTCTGGACAATGATTTCTCCAGGAATACCAGCGTCGGCAACAGATGCGCGAGCTTGTTCAATACTTATTCCAGATTTATTTACTGTGTAAGAAGATCCACCCTTGAACTCGATACCGAGGTGAAGTCCCTGAATCGCAAGCGCTCCGATTGAGAGCAAGATGAATACAGCAGAAATTGAGTACCAGCGGCGGCGATTACCGATGAAATCAAAAGAAGTCTCACCTGAATAAAGACGACCACCAAGACCAGATAGTTTTGACATCGCTTATGCCTCCAAAGTTGTAGCTGAAACTTGAGTTGATTTCATACCGATGCTCTTTGGCGATAGACCAGAGAGCGGATGTCCTGATGCGAAGAAATTAACTCCGGCCAGGATAGTAACGATCGGCTTGGTGAAGAAGAAGACCACAAATAGGTCGACAAGAGTTGTTAATCCGAGAGTGAATGCGAATCCACGAACTCCGCCTACTGCGAAGAAGTAGAGAAGCACTGCAGCGATAAGCGATACCGCATCTGCCACCAAGATTGTGTGACGTGCCTTTAGCCAACCACTTTCAACTGCGGAACGAAGTGAGCGGCCCTCACGCGCTTCATCGCGAATACGCTCGAAGAAGACGATAAACGAGTCTGCGGTTACACCGATCGCAACAATTGCACCGGCAATACCTGCAAGCGTCAATGTGAAACCGATGCTCTTACCCAGTACTAGGAATAACAAGTAAACCAGCGCGCCAGCAACGGCAAGTGATCCCACAGTTACCAAACCAAGTCCGCGGTAGTAAAGAAGTGAATAGATCACAACTAAACCAAGACCAAGGAATCCAGCGAGTAGGCCTGCATTTAGCTGATCAGCGCCAAGGGTTGGAGAAACTTGCTGAACTTCTCCGCGATCAAATGCCAGTGGAAGTGCACCGTACTTAAGTACATTCGCGAGATCCTGTGCCTCAACCTGTGAGAACGAACCAGTGATCTGCGCATTTCCTGAAGGAATAGCCTCGTTGATGCGAGGCGCCGATACAACAAGTCCGTCGAGAACAATTGCTACTTGATTAAGAGGTGAAGCAAGCGTTGTAACGCGATTTGTTAGGGCACCAAATGCCTTTGTGCCTTCGCCATCAAAAGTTAAAGATACAAACCAAGTAACGCCTTGCTGCGGATTAAATCCTGCAGTTGCTGCAGATACTTGGCGACCAAGTACTTCAGCGGGTCCGAGAATGTACTTCGCAGCGCCTTCGCGTGAACAAGAAACGATTGTGTCGGCCGGGCTGTCAGCACCTGTGCCTTCGCGGTTTGCTGCATTGGTGCAATCAAGCGCGGCGTACTTTGCATTGATCTCGGCACTTACTCCTGCTGCAGGCGTTGCCGCAGTTGATGTATCTGCAGCTGTTGAGATGCCAGCGCTTTCTGCCAAAACCTGACGGAAACGAAGTTCTGCAGTTTGACCTACAAGATCAACAACGCGGCGACCCGAATCTCCTGGAACAGAGATAACGATTTGACGATTTGTTCCGCTTCCTTGCGCAGTTACTTCGCTCTCGGCCACACCAAGTGAGTTAACGCGCTGACGAATAATTGTTACAGCTTGATCTACCGCCTCGGTTGTTATCTTGTTGGCATCGTTAGATGCGCGAGGTTGTAGCGTGACGCTGGTTCCTCCGCGCAGATCAAGGCCGAGGCGCACAGATGAAGCGCCTTGAATAAAGGTGGTAACAAGTAAGCCAAGCAGGATCACGGCCAAGATCACTAGGGAACGGCCAGAGCGGGCAGGGCTCTTCACAGTTTTATTTGGTGTGGACATAAGAGCAGAGTCTAGGCGTTGGGCGCGGGCGTGTCGAAAAGGGTGGCAATTCCAGCAGGTGGCGTACGTCCCACATGGCGCCAGCCAAGTTCTGTCGCGATACGGCCTCTTGGAGTGCGCGCCATAAATCCATTACGGACTAGAAACGGTTCGGCCACTGCTTCAACGGTCTCAGTTTCTTCACCGACGGCGATCGCCAATGTCGATAGCCCCACGGGTCCCCCATTGAATCGTTCGATCAACGCAGTCAGAACTGAACGATCTAAGCGATCAAGCCCTTTTTCATCAACTTCATACATTTCCAGTGCCGCCTTGGCATCAGAATGAGTTAAATCATTTGCAGCCTTATTTCCCGAACCACCGCTAGTACGAACCTGGGCATAATCACGAACACGTCGAAGTAATCGGTTTGCGATTCTAGGTGTGCCACGTGACCTTCCGGCAACTTCAAGAACTGCATCTTCTTCTATCGTGAGTTGTAAAAGCGCCGCGCTGCGACGAATGACTTCGGCTAGTTCTTCGGTTTCGTAGAAATCTAGATGAGCGGTGAATCCGAAACGATCGCGCAGTGGGCTCGGCAACAATCCTGCACGAGTTGTTGCACCCACCAGAGTAAATCTCGGAAGTTGCAGTGGAATTGCAGTTGCGCCTGGGCCTTTTCCAACAACGACATCAACTCGAAAATCTTCCATCGCCAAATAAAGAAGTTCCTCGGCAGGTCTGGGCAAGCGATGAATCTCATCTAAAAATAAAATCTCACCCTCCACAAGCGAAGATAAAATAGCCGCCAAATCCCCGGCATGAGTAATCGCAGGACCGCTAGTGATACGAATTGGCGTTTGCATTTCGCTAGCCAAAATTAGCGCCAGTGTTGTCTTGCCAAGTCCTGGCGGACCACTTAAAAGAATATGGTCTGCCGCAGAACCGCGCGAACGTGCCGCCGAAAGCAAAACATCAATCTGATCGCGTACCCGATGTTGACCGATGAAATCATCCAACGTTTTTGGGCGAAGGGCATGTTCTGCCGCAGAATCATCTTGCGAGAATTCTGGTGCAACTAAACGATCTTGATCTTTCTCTGCATCCATATCTTTAGCCACTCTAACGACCGCCTTGCGAGAGCGCTCGTTTTAATAGATCCGAAAGTTCTAAATCCTTGGCATCTACTCCATCTTCGGAAAGCTGTGATACCACTTGAGAAATCGCGTGGTCGGAATCTCTTGAACTAAATCCGAGAGATACGAGGGCGCTTGTTAACTGTTCCCGCCAAGCCGGTTGGTGGTGTGAAATCTTTGATGTGGTTCCAAAGTCAGTTAGCTTGCCTTTGAGTTCTAGAATTAATCTCTGCGCACCTTTTCTTCCAATACCAGGCACTTTTTCAATCGCCGTAATATCTTCTTGTGCAACTGCAACCGCTAACTGTGAAGGTGATAAAGCCGAGACAATTGAGAGAGCAACTTTCGGTCCAATTCCACTAACTGTTTGAACCAGTTCAAAGAGTGCGCGATCACCATCTTCCAGAAAACCGTAGAGAGTCAATGCATCCTCGCGAACTATGAGCGTGGTGAAGAACTGCGCGGAAACGCCTAGGTTTAGTTGTGCCGAGGTTTTCTGTGTAATTGAAAGGGATAGACCTACTCCCCCGACCTCAACGATGGCTTTATCGGGCGATATCGAACGAACGGTTCCATTTAGAAGTGAAATCATCTTTTGACCAACTTTGCGATGCGCGATTTTTCTGCGGCAAGCGCGCTGGCGATTTTTGAGTTGCCACCACCGCGCCAGATATGACAAATAGCAAGTGCCAGTGCATCCGTACTATCGACTGGTTTAGGAATTTCTGTTAATGAAAGCAAACGCTTAACCATTTCAGCAACTTGAATCTTATTGGCGCGCCCTGAACCGGTGACGGCAGCCTTGACTTCACTTGGAGTATGCATCACCACGGGAATACCTGCTCGGGCTGCAACAAGTAGCGCGATACCAGCAGCTTGCCCAGTACCCATAACAGTGCGGACGTTATGTTGTGAGAAAACTCGTTCAACAGCGATGCGATCTGGTTTATGTTCAGAAACCCATTTGGTTAGTTCACGTTCTAATTGCAACAAACGTTGTTCTAGCGGATCTTCACTTGGCGTTTTAATAACGCCAACGCTGATCAACTTAAGCGGTGATCCGGGAAGCCCTTCGATTACCCCAATACCGCAGCGAGTCAGACCGGGATCGACTCCCAGTACGCGCAGCAAAGGTTGGCTCATAACTTCAAAGCCTATGACGGTGCGGTCAAAGAGTTAGGAAAGGCTCGCCATAACTTCGTCAGAGACATCAAAGTTGCTGTAGACATTCTGAACATCGTCCAACTCTTCGATTGCATCGATGAGTTCAAAGACCTTGGTTGCACCTTCGGCATCTAGCGGAATTGACATGGAAGGCAAGAAGGAAGAGTCGGCTGATTCGTAATCGATGCTTGAACTTTGAAGAGCTGTACGAACTGCAACAAGATCGCTGGCTTCGCATACAACTTCAAAAGATTCACCAAGATCGTTGACCTCTTCGGCGCCCGCTTCAAGAACAGATTCGAGGACTTTCTCCTCAGTGACTCCCCCGTTCTTGGAAACGATGATTACACCTTTGCGATTGAAGAGATATGCAACTGATCCTGGATCAGCCATCGAGCCACCATTACGTGTAACAGCAACGCGTACTTCAGAGGCCGCACGATTTCGGTTATCGGATAAACATTCGATCATGATCGCAACGCCATTTGGTCCGTAGCCTTCATACATAATCGTCTGCCAATCTGATCCACCAGATTCAAGGCCTGCACCACGTTTTACGGCGCGTTCAATGTTGTCGGCTGGCATGGAATTCTTCTTCGCTTTTGCAATCGCATCAAAGAGCGTTGGGTTGCCGTCTACATCTGGACCACCGTTACGCGCGGCAACTTCAATGGCCTTAATTAATTTGGCGAAGTTCTTTGCACGACGGCTATCGATGACAGCCTTCTTATGCTTTGTCGTTGCCCATTTGGAATGGCCTGACATGGCTAACCCTCAAACTTTCATTCTCGAAAAGGATCTTGCGATCTCTTAAATATGTGCTTACTTTATCGCGCCAGTGCAGACTTGTTCAAAGAAGTATCGATGTACGCGTAAATCTCCGGTCAGTTCTGGGTGAAATGAGGTCGCGAGTAAGTGACCTTGGCGAACCGCAACGGCGTGTGGTCCTTTAGCCGTATTTACCTCAGAGAGAACTTGTACCTTCTCCCCCACTTGTTCCACCCATGGAGCGCGAATAAATACTGCATGCAAACTCGTACCTTGAAAATCTAAATCGCTTTCAAAGGAATCAACCTGTCGTCCAAATGCATTACGTCGAACGGTCATATCTATCCCACCAAAAGTTTCTTGTCCTGCTGCGCCATCGATGATTCGATCAGCCAAGAGAATCATTCCGGCGCAAGATCCATAGGCTGGCATACCTTCAGAGATTCTCTTCTTGATTGGGTTGAAGAGTTCAAAGGTGCGCGCAAGTTGTGCGATAGTCGTTGATTCCCCGCCAGGAATGATTAGCGCATCTATTTCAGCGAGTTCTTCTGGACGGCGAACCGTTAGCGCCGCATGGCCAGCGGTCTTCGCTGCAACAAGGTGCTCCCGAAAATCACCTTGTAAGGCAAGAACGCCAATCTTCATATTGTTGAAGGATTACCAGCCGCGATCAGCAAGGCGGTGTGGCGCCGGAAGATCTGCAACGTTAATTCCAACCATCGCTTCACCAAGGCCTCGTGAGGCATCAGCAATAACTTTGGCATCCTCAAAGAAAGTAGTTGCTTTAACGCAAGCAGCTGCGCGAGTTGCCGGATCGCCTGATTTAAAGATTCCTGAACCGATGAATACGCCATCTGCGCCCATCTGCATCATTAGCGCTGCATCTGCGGGCGTCGCAATTCCACCTGCAGTGAAGAGAACAACTGGAAGCTTGCCAGATTCAGCAACTTCCTTAACGAGTGCAAAAGGCGCTTGCAACTCTTTTGCGGCAACATAAAGTTCATCTTCGCGCATTGAAGATAAGCGACGAATTTCGGCGCCGATTTTGCGCATATGCATCATGGCGTTCGAAACATCTCCGGTACCGGCTTCGCCCTTAGAGCGAATCATTGCCGCGCCTTCGTTGATGCGTCGTAGCGCTTCACCTAAGTTGGTTGCTCCGCAAACAAAAGGAACTTTAAAATCCCACTTTTCAATGTGATTTTCAAAATCTGCTGGCGTTAAAACTTCTGACTCATCGATGTAATCGACTCCCAAAGATTCGAGAATACGCGCCTCGACAAAGTGACCAATACGCGCTTTGGCCATCACAGGAATAGTTACTGCGGCCTTAATCTTTTCGATCATGTCTGGATCAGACATGCGTGCAACGCCGCCTTGGGCGCGAATATCAGCAGGTACGCGCTCGAGCGCCATAACAGCGCAAGCGCCAGCATCTTGGGCGATCTTGGCTTGCTCAGCATTTACGACATCCATGATGACGCCGCCTTTGAGCATTTCTGCCATACCGCGCTTAACGCGTGCTGTTCCGACTGCCTCTGACATCACAAACTCCCTAGATAAATATCGCTAAAAGATCAGGGTGCAATACTACTTTGATGTTGTAGATGGCGCATCCGCGGAAACCGCAGGCGAAATAGGCGTAAAAACTGGTTCTTTATCGGTTAGCGCTATCCAAATCTGTCCCGCCGCAAATGGAATCTCTTCACCGTCTACTGTGGTCCAACTTGTTCCATCCACTCCGGTAGCTCTATTCCAAAGCGCCGGAATGTACTTTCCATCTCGCAGAATATAACCGCGTCCGTTCCCGATCGTTGCAGAGAATGGAGTAACTCCGCCGACCTTGTCATGATATTCAGAAGGAGTAATTGATACCAATTGAATTACAAATGTTGTCGGTCCCAAATGAACGCCACTTGCGGCTAAGTTCGCGCTGGCGCTATGAGATAGGAGCCAACGATTTTCTGACTTTGACCAAGTTGCTACATAAGAATTCGCCGGCCATGAAACTTTCACTGATGCAATTGGAGTCCCAGTTTCAATAGTTTCAGAGAAACTCCAATCTGGACTCTTTGATTTGGCCACGGGTAAATTCTCTGCAGCCACTTTGCGCATTAAAGTTTGTGCCTGCAACATCATCGCAGTTGGTGGCGTGCGAAGCGGATCATTGGAGTAGATCTCCTTCGACTGGCGTTGTGCGCCTAAGTTTTCTAAATTGGCGGCTGCGATAACTGGCAAGAGTTTGCTTTGTGCACCGCTGTAAGCGAAGGCAACTCTTCCAAATTGTTCCAATATTTCTATATCTGAGATACGTGCGCTTCTTACAGGACCCACAACGCTCGGTATCTTGGAGGAGAAAATCGCCGCCAATCGGGTCAAGCCACCTTCTACTTGTTCTATATAAACGATGTCGGCATCTTCCAGGCCAGCCTGCGGATGCGCTGCCGGTGTGTCATCGATCTTGACCACAAGTATTGGGCCATCACTACCAACTCGTCCGCTTAATGAATTTACGGGCTCAGCTTCTTTAAAGACGTTCGAGATCTTCTCAAGTTTAGGAAAACTGCTAGGAGAAAAAACTCCCAGTACGACAAGTGCAATTGCAGCGATGGTAATGATGAACGTTGCCAGTTTTTTAAAGAACATCGGCTTCAAATTCGTAGGTGACTGGAAGTGGAGCGCTCCCAGCAAGACGGAATATTCGAAAAACCGGCTTAGCTCTCACCATTTGCGTTCGGTTTACTGCATCAACGTGTAATGCAATTGCGATTCTAATCTTGTCGGTTAGCTCACTGAGTTCGCGAAGTAGATCCTTTTCTATCGAACCGCTTACGAAATGCCCATCGTTGAGCAAGAGCCCAAGTGCACCGGAAAGTCCGCTTTCGGCTTGCGACCTAGCCTTCATCTGAGCATCTCGCGCTTGATGTGCGGCGGCGGTTAAGAGAAGCGAAGAGGCGGGATCAGCAATGTCGCTCTTGGCTATTTCTAGGGCGACTGCAGCACGACGCTGCAAAAGCCCATCGAGATTGGCCCAACTTGTTTCGACGCGATGATGCAAGCGATCCAGGCGAGTTGCTGAATATGATAAATACCAGATGGCGGAAATGACAAAGAAGGCGATTGCAAAATACTTTTCCATTAATTTCCTTCTCTTCCTAGGAAGCGATTCCATGCACGATTTTCCGATGAAAGAGTGACTCCAGAACTTCCGACTAAAGCCATTTCATAAATCGAGTAAATATCTTCAGCAACCACATCCCAATCAAATCGCTGTGCGTAATCTTTTCCCTTTCGAGATAAATCTCTACGTTTCTCATCGTCTCGAAGCAAATCAATTGCAACTCTTGCCAGATCCTGAGCGTTTTCAGATTGAAAGAGCGCCCCGTATTGGCCGTGACCTAGCAAAGAGTCAAAAGCCGGAATATCACTGGCTAGTACTGTTGCTCCCCCAGCAAGTGCTTCGGCCAAAATTATTCCGAAGGATTCTCCCCCAGTGTTTGGGGCAACATATATTGCGACCGACGATAGGAAATCTGCTTTTTCTTTCTCAGAAATGCGTCCTAAGAATTCAAAACGATGACGCAACTGGGGATCGATATTTTCCGCAACTTCCTTGTGATCGCCAGGACCGGCAACGAGTACGCGGACATCGGGAGCAAACCGAGCGATTATTGGAAGTGCATCTAAAAGTATTGAAAGTCCCTTGCGCGGTTCTTCAAATCTTCCGATAAAACCAATGGTGTTTCCACTCCATTTAGCCAATACTTCACCGTCGCGATAACGATCAGCATAAATTCCATTAGGTATCACGACTGCGTCGGTTTCGAGATGTTCAGTTAAAGTTTCACGAGCCGCCTCACTGACTGCTATACGTGCCGTTAACTTTTCAATTACGGGCTCGAGAATTGGGCCGATCGCAAATATTGCTTTCTGGCGTTTAGCTGCGGCATGAAAGGTTCCAACCATTGGACCTTCAGCAGCCCAACAGGCCAATAATGAAATAGATGGAATCGCTGGTTCGTGAAGATGCAACAAATCGAAGTTTCCATTCGCAATCCACTGACGTACTCGCGCGAAAGCGATTGGACCAAAAAGAACTCTTGCGACTGCACCGTTGTAAGGAATCGCGATTGGCTTACCCGCACTTGTTACATAGTCGGGAGAGTTCTCCTCATTGATGACGGGCGCGAGTACCGAAACGTAGTGACCTTTTGAGATCAAATATTCAGCAAGATCTCTTACATGGCT
Source organism: Actinomycetota bacterium (assembly GCA_009700715.1). Lineage (GTDB taxonomy): Bacteria > Actinomycetota > Actinomycetes > Nanopelagicales > Nanopelagicaceae > Planktophila. The sequence continues at coordinate 6,731 of WLLM01000001.1, read as the reverse complement.
CTGCACGCCACCGGGTGTATCCCATCCGTAGGGACAAACTAATCCAATTCGTAATTTCTTTAAGGTCATGCGCTGCGCTCCTGGAAATCTCCATCAATCCAGATCCTCTGCAACATATGCCAATCCTGCGGTGCGGAGACAATTCCTTGCGCAAAAAAATCAGCACATCGCTGAACTATTAATGAAATCTTCTCGTTTTCGCTACCCTCGCTTGGAATTTCGACAGAATTAAACTCAATATGAATTCCTGATTCAGTGTATGAAACATATGCCGTAATTAAAGGTATGCCGGTGCGAACGGCCAGTAGCGCCGGACCCGCAGGCATTCGCGCTGGATGTCCGAAGAATGCAACATCTACACCGCTCTTTGATAAATCTCGGTCTGCAACAAGAGCTATCAAAGCGCCTTCGCGTGCTCGTTTCAATAACGTTGCCATTGATCTAGAGTCAAGAGCAAGAACTTCCATACCAATGTTTTGCCGATACTCTAAAAATTTATTAAACAGCGCTTCCGGTTTAAGGCGTTCGGCAACTGTTACGAGCGGGAATCCCATAGCGCAAAAGTAGGAACCAGCATGATCCCAATTGCCAGCATGTGGCAGAGCAACTACGACCCCTTTCCCACTTTTCATTGGCTCCGTCAAAAGTTCTTCACGAACTACGGTGACGGTCTCTGAAATTCTTGAGCGGCTCCAATCTGGGGATCGAAAAGTGTCACACCAATAACGCATATAAGAGCTCATGGCTTGCTTCATCAAGAGATCCATTTCAAGATCGTTCTTCTCGGGACATACGCGAGATAAATTAGAACGTAATCTCTGAATTCTTGCCCCGTTTCGCGAAAGCGCAAACTTTCCTATCTGCTCAAAGCAACGGTATGCAAATTTTTCTGGCAGCGATCTAACAAGTCGCCATCCTGCGAAATATCCTCCAGCAACAGCGAAATCTAAATTCATAAGGTTAAAGCGCCGCCTTCACAATCAAGATGCGTTGAATGACTGTAACGGCTGCCAGAATTAGTAATAGCCACATTCCTATCGCCAGCGAGTAAGGAATTCCCAGGCCTTCAAATCCAATTGCAGTTAACGCGATAATTAAACGTTCGGTTCGTTCTGCAATTCCACCAGAACATTCGATCTGCATACTTTCGGCCTTGGCCCGAATATATGAAACGAGAGAACCCAGGACTAGAGCTCCCAAGACCACGGCGGTAATTCGATCGTTCTCATCAATTAGATAAATCGCTACGCCGACCAAAATTGCAGAATCAGTTAAGCGATCGATAGTTGAATCAAGGAATCCACCCCATGAACTTGCGCCCTTTTGCGAAATTCTTGCCATGGCACCATCAAATAAATCACTTAGCGCGAAGAGTGAGATTGCGATCGTTCCGATAAAGAATTCACCACGTGGATAAAAAAAGAGCGCTGATGAAATCAATCCCAAAGCGCCGATTACTGTGACGGAATTCGGAGTGAGACCGACGCGAAGGCCCGCTCGCGCGATCGGATTGATGGCGCGAGTGACTGCCGGTTTTAAAGAAGCGCTTAACATCAGGTCCATCGTAGGCTCCGCCCTTGATTTTCACCTATTCTGACGCCTGTGAATTCCATTGGAGATCAGAGCCTTCCCCGCGTACATGTCTATGGCCATGTTTCTGCCCAGCCGAAGGCAATTGCGGAAATCTTCGCTGGCCAACATTCAAATGAAGCTATAGCCGAAAGCGAACTAGCAATCTTCGCAATCAATCCGGCTGCAGGTATTGACCAAGAAACAATCGATTTGTGGAACGCGCTCTCGGACTATCAGTTGCCAAGACTTGTGGTTGTCAACGAGTTAGATGGTAGCGATTCCGATTTTGATGATGCTGTTTTGTTAGCCAACCGAGTTTTTGATCAATTGGTAACTCCGTATCTGGTTCTCCACAATGATGCCGGGGATCCAACAGCTCTGATTGATCTGCAATCGCTGGAAATTGTTGACTACACAACCCAACCCGCAAGCCGACGCGATAGCGATCCAGAGCATAAAGAGTTAGTTGCCGATTTTCGCAATGAATATTTAGAGGCGATCGAGGATGCCGGTGAAAAAGCCTTTGAAGCCGGTCTACTTTTTCCAGCGATCCCGATAGTAATTGCTAAAGGTATTGGTGTAGATATTGTGAAAAGTTTTATCGAAAGAGTGGCCAGTTATTAATTACCAGGCTTGTGCAAGCTCTGCTCTAGTTTGAGTAAGGAGAACTGGAAGTACCTTGGTTTGGCCAATAATCGGCATGAAGTTAACGTCGCCTGACCAACGCGGAACAATATGTTGATGGATGTGTTCGGCAACTCCTGCACCCGATATCGCCCCTTGATTCATACCCAAGTTAAATCCAGCTGGGGCTGAAATTTTGCGAAGCGTCTTCATCGCATGAGCGCTCATTTCAAAAATCTCATCTCGTTCATCTTTTGTCAGATCTGTTAAATCAGCGACGTGACGATATGCGCAGACTAAGAGGTGGCCGGCGTTATATGGATAGAGATTGAGTACAACAAATGCGTTGGTACCACGCGCAACAATCAATCCATCTTCATCGCTAAGAGTAGGAATATGGCAGAACGGACATTGCACTTCATTGCCAGTTAAAGGTCGATTTTCGCCCTTCAAATACTCCATGCGGTGCGGTGCCCAAAGTCGCTCCCAGCGATCGGGCATTCCTGCTCCACCGGGAATTATCTGATCGCCTTCTCGCATCCGCTAAACCTGCTTGCGCTCTGAGATCGCGGTTTTAATCTCGGCGATGGCATCTGCGATGGCGATCGCGTTCTTCTGATCTCCGTTGCGATAGCGAATAGATACCTTTCCAGCCTGCTGATCTTCTTCACCAGCAATCAACATGTATGGCACCTTCTGCATTTGAGCGTTGCGAATCTTCTTCTGCATACGATCATCTGAAGCATCTAAGTCAATTCTAATTCCGGCAGATTTAAACTCTTTAACTACGTCAGAAAGATAATCAGCGAAAGCTTCAGCAACGGGAATGGCAGTTACTTGCACCGGTGCCAACCATGGAGGAAACGCTCCCGAGTAGTGCTCTGTAAGGACTCCGAAGAAACGTTCAATCGAACCGAATAGCGCGCGGTGAATCATCACGGGACGCTGACGGGTTCCATCGGTTGCCGAATATTCAAGTTCAAAACGTTGCGGCAATTGGAAGTCGACTTGGATCGTCGACATTTGCCAAGTGCGTCCAATTGCATCTTTTGCCTGAACGGAAATCTTTGGTCCGTAGAAAGCGGCGCCGCCTTCATCGAGAACAAGTTCTAGTTTCTGTGCAACGGCCGCCTTTCGCAGCGCCTCGGTTGCTTCTTCCCAATCACCATCTTCGCCAACTGATTTCTCAGGGTTACGTGTAGAGAGTTCTAGATAGAAATCTTCGAGTCCATAATCACGCAATAAGTTGAGAACGAAAGTTAGAAGTGAATCTAGCTCGCCCACCATCTGCTCTTTTGTACAGTAAATATGCGCATCATCTTGGGTAAACCCACGTGCACGAGTTAGGCCGTGAATTACTCCAGATTTTTCGTAACGATAAACGGTTCCGAATTCGAATAGGCGTAATGGAAGTTCACGATAGGAACGGCCACGGGATGCGAAAATCAAATTATGGAAGGGGCAGTTCATTGGTTTCATGTAGTACTGCTGGCCAGCTCGCTTTATTGTGCCGTCCGCATGTAGCTCTTCATCCATGATCATTGGTGGGTACATGCCTTCGGAGTACCACTGCAAATGACCAGACTTTTCAAAAAGCGCGGCTTTAGTTAGGTGAGGTGAATAAACAAATTCATAGCCTTCATCTTCATGGCGCTTGCGCGAATAATCTTCCATCGCGCGGCGGACGATTCCACCTTTGGGATGGAAAACAGCAAGACCCGAACCAATTTCTTCAGGAAATGAAAAGAGATCGAGCTCAGTACCAAGGCGGCGATGATCGCGCTTTTCGGCCTCGGCCAATAATTCAAGATAAGCGTTTAACTCTTCCTGTGATGGCCATGCTGTTCCATAGATACGTTGCAACATCGGATTTTTTTCAGAGCCGCGCCAATAAGCCGCCGCGCTGCGCATTAACTTAAAGGCGGGAATATGTTTTGTTGAAGGCAGATGCGGACCACGACATAGATCTGACCAAACCGGTTGGCCATCTCTACCCAAATTGTCATAGATCGTTAGCTCAGCTCCGCCGACTTCAACGCTCGCTTCCTCGCCTGCGCCAGATTTGATTCCGATTAGCTCGCATTTGTAGGGCTCGTGTGCCAACTCTTTCAGCGCATCTGCTTCATTAGTGACACGACGTCTAAATCGTTGTCCATCTTTAACTATCTTGCGCATTGCACTTTCAATTTTTTCCAAATCTTCTGGATTAAAAGGCCGCTCAGGATCGAAGTCGTAGTAAAAACCATCTGTAATTGGCGGTCCAATTCCCAGACGAGTTTGCGAAAACACCTGCTGCACGGCTTGCGCCATTACGTGAGCGGTTGAGTGGCGCAAAACTGAAAGTCCTTCAGGGGAAGAAATAGAAATTCCTTCTACCTTGTCGCCATCTTGTAGTTCAGTCCAGAGATCTTTAAGTTCACCATTTACCTTGCAGACCACAATTTCCTTCGCCTCGGCGAATAGATGGGTTGGGCGCTGGTCGGCTTCGACCTTTTCAGCGCGTCCATCTACGGTGATTGAAATCTGGGACATGTGCCTAGCCTACCGAATGAGATTGGGTCTGGGCGCGAATTTGCGCTGCGAAGGATTTAACGTCTTCATCAATGACAAGTGCTCGGCCATCAATCGAGGATACACATAGGGCGATTTTCAGACTCGAAATAACAATCGCCGCAGAAACTTTTGCGAGATCCGCTCTCGTCAAAGATCGAACCACTACCCCACATCTTTCAATGACAATTGCTCTTTGTACACCTGGGAGAACTCCTGCGGTTAAAGGAGTTGTAACCCATTGCCCATCGATAAAGAAGATGAAGTTGGAAACTGCGCCTTCAGTAACCAAGCCATTTTCGCCTATGCAAATAATCTCATCGAATCCTTCAACTTGAGCTTGTCTCAACAAAGAAGTGCGGTGGTCATAAGGAAAAGTTTTAAATGAAATCGATTCGATTCCTTCTCCATCGTCGGCGATCTTTAACTTCGCTGGATTTACGATTTCGGTGTAGCTCTGGTGTACAGCGATAAATCTGCCGTCCGAAAAAAGTAGTCGTAATCGACCCAAAGGATGTGGCTCGACATTAAGCAATTGGACAATTGCGCTTCGAATCGAATCCTCGCCTGGTAAGACCAATTTGAAGTTCTTAGCGGCGGTACCTGCACGGCGCATATGACGAGCCAACTCATACACCTGACCATTTTCAGTGCGAATTGTTTCGAAAACTCCTGAACCAACCGGCCAGCCATCAACATCGATCTCTATTTCGTTAGATTCACAGATTCGATCGTTTAGCCAGATCTTCATCTTTTGACTCCACCGGCTATTGAGATAAGACGTTCTGCTTTCAATTGCGTTTCATTCCATTCCGCGAGTGGATCACTGCTAAATGTTATTCCTGCACCGGTTCCGAACTTTAAGTAACCGTCGTTCTCTTGCCAGAAAATTCGAATAGCAACCGAAAGCTCCGCTCGATCGCCTTCTACCCACCCAAGAATTCCGCAATATGGCCCACGTTTACTACTTTCGTTTTCAGCGATAACCGAAAGTGCAGAACTCTTGGGGGCCCCGCTGATAGATCCTGCTGGAAGCAAAGCGCTTAAAATCTGCGACCACTTAATGTCTGGGTTTAATTCACCAACCACATCAGATACAAGATGGCGAAGCCCAGGATGATCTTCAGTTCTTAGAAGTTCAGAAACCTCGACAGAACCAGGTCGACAGATTTGCCCCAGATCATTTCTCATTAGATCAACGATCATCACATTTTCAGATTGATCCTTTGCGCCAAAACCACGAACGCTTAATGACTGTGTGCCCTTGATCGGTGAAGTCTTAACCCTATTTCCTGTGCGCGAAAGAAAAAGTTCAGGAGATGCGGAAGCAATCTTTAATTCTGGCAAAGAAAGATATGCCGCATATGGTGCGGGATTCTCTTTCAAGATTTTTCCAAAGAGTGAAGCTATTTCTACCCGGTCAGATGCAATCTGCAATTGTCGGCAAGCATTTACTTGATAAACCCAACCATCTGCAATTGCTTCGCGAATACGTTCGACGTATTGGCAATAACTTGCTTCATCTAGAGATGAACTCCATTCACCCTGTAAAGCGAGCCAAGGTGAGGAGAGAAACGGAAATGGCGCCTCGAAATTGGAATGGAATCTAGCCAGAGTTACTTCTCCCTCAAAAGAGATCGCAACTGCCCAAAAATTTCCATCATCTAAACGAGATAAATCCTTGGAAATTTCTAAAACTGTCCGTGAATACCGTCCGCCCATCCAAAACGAGTCATCACGCAGATCCATGCCCCTAACGCTACGGTGAAAGCGCTCACTTTGGCGGTTAGGCCCTTGCTGCGCTAGATTTGCCCCCGCACGAAATGCGGACGTAGCGCAGCTGGTAGCGCGGAACCTTGCCAAGGTTCAGGTCGCGGGTTCGAACCCCGTCGTCCGCTCGGAATATCCGCCGCTTTGGAATTAATTTTTCAAGTGGCGGTTTTTCTATAGTTTTAAATTGGTTTAAGTTTCTTGAACCGAAGTTT